>CAZLOF010000226.1:0-7418 GCA_964560745.1 uncultured Thermoflexus sp. | reverse complement strand
TGGCAATAGGTTTGGCTTGAAATGGTTTTACAACATTGCCATGGCTATCAACAATTTCGCGCACCAGTTGGGGTTGATAAAATGTGCCTCCATTGGCAGTGATGGCAATCATGTTTGCCATTTCAAGCGGTGTCACCAACAAATACCCTTGTCCGATTGATAAGTTATAACTATCCCCCGTTGTCCAAGGAGTGCCCGTCGCCCGCCGAACCCCTTGGGCTGTGGGAATAAACCCAGACACGTTTCCAATTTCAACCCCAAAAGTATTACTAATGCCAAAGTTTTTTGCCCATTTTTCTATTTTTACTGGCCCAAGTTCGGCATCTTCCATCCCAACAATCCGTTCTGCGCTATAGCCACCCACCGCTTTATAAAAAAAAGTATCGCACGAATTTCGTAATGCATCAGTAATACGTTGCGGCCCATGACCAGTGCGCAACCAACAAAAGAATTTTTGACCTAGTTTAGGTTCTTCAGGAAAAAATTTATTGGGCAAAACGAAAATACCCGGATCATTAATGACTGTATTTGGTGTGACTGCACCTTCTTCTAATAATGCCGCAGTGGTTACTATTTTAAAAATAGACCCCGGCGGCACTTTATCGGCCAAGGCATGATTTACCAAGGGGCGATGTTCATTTTTTTCAAAGGCTTCGTAATCTTTTTGGCTAATTCCTTGCACAAATAAATTGTTGTCATATCCTGGGAACGACACCATGCCTAATACTTCTCCCGTATTCGGGTTTAAAGCCACTGCGGCAGCACGAGGCGATTTTCGGATTTGCATTGCCTCGGAGAGATGCGCTGCCATGATGCGTTGCAAGCGGAGATCTAAGGTTAATCGCACATTGTTGCCATCGGTTGGGGGAATAGATTCACCAACACGGCGAACTTCTTCCCCTGAAACATCTAATTCAACCCGATCCAACCCTTTTGCCCCACGTAATGATTCTTCTACCGCTGCTTCAATGCCAGTAATGCCAACTTTATCATTGACTGGGTCATAGATTGGTTTGGGGTAATCGTTGAAGCGTGTAGATGGAATTTTTCCAACATATCCCAAGATATTACCCAATAATTCTTTGTATGGATAAATACGCGAAGCGGTTGTTTGAACCACAACCCCGGGCATAGAAACAGATTGCTCTTGAATAATTAAAGCCAAATCCGGCGGAACCCGTTCGGCCAGCACAACGACTTCATAGCTTTTAGAAGCATTTTGCGCTTGAAAAACCTTGGTAAAAATATCACCGGCAGTGATAGAAATCTTGTTTACATTTGATATATTTGAAGTCGCTGTAATAGACCCAGTATTGGTAATATTTTGGTTTTTACTAAACTGATCAGAGAGATTGAGCATGTTTGCCAAGCGGTTATAAATGGCAATACGATCAAGGCGTTGTTCAATAGCGCCTTCAATATTATCTTGACCACGTGGTAACCGAGCTGGAATGATGCCAACTTGATATTCAGGCGCATTCAAAATAAGAGGCTCACCATTTCGATCAAATACCAGCCCGCGGAGGGCAGGGGGGCGGCGCTCTGAGATGAGGTTGGCACGGGCACGCTGCAACAAGGTGTTTTGTTTGACAATTTGCAAATCAAACATACTGGCCATAATGAACCCAAATGCCAGCAACATACCCAAACCAATTAATAATATCCGAAAACGGCCTTGTTGATTATCGGGGGGGGGTGTTTGGCTGCTACGCCGTCGAATGGGGATATCTTGAAGAATCATAGAAATGGTTTCAAATGGTAAAAAGACAGGGTTTAATAGACGCGACGACGTTGTTGTGGCGAAAATCGTTCAATCAACCGGAAGGCAACATAGACAATAAGCGCAATAGCACAATTAACGGCGATGGTGGGAAGTAATACACCACTAATTGAATCAACTACATTGATGTTAATTTTTTTGATCAAAATAGCCGCAATAATCGTCACATGGGTTAAAGCCGTAACAACCGCAATTCGGATAAAAACCCGCACAAGATCTGGCACAATGGGTGACTGATCAATTGCTTCGGCGATTAGGTTGCCTATCATTATGCCAAGGGTAATACTACCAAAAGGAGTAGAGGCCAGTAAGTCGAGCATTAAACCGCCTAAAAAGCTCCAGACAAACCCTTCGGTGCCACGAAAGGCGATCCACAATGCCATAACAATAATTATCAGGTTAGGGCGAATAGGGCTGTTGAGTAGGGGGGGTAATAAACTTGCTTCAATTAAACCCAACCCAAAAATTAACACGAATGGGATAAGGATACGACGCATAAACTAATTTAAGGTGCTCCCCAATTTGGAGTGCTATTGGTAATAACCAATACAACTTCAAGGTGATTTAAATCGACGGCTGGTCGCAATGTGGCTTCTTTAAATAATTGTGAATCGGTGCTGGTCACTTTTTCAATTTGGCCAACTGGCAGGGAAGGGGGGATAGCACGGCCTAATCCACTCGTAACCACAAGATCACCAACCACCAAATTTTCGGTTTGTGAAACATTTTGCAATTTTAAACCGCCAGACCTCCCGCCTGTGACGACACCGGTCGCACGGCTGCCGCTTAAAATGACATTAACAAATGAATTTGGGTCATCAATTAACTGCACTTGTGCGGTTGTTGCATTGACCAAACCAACTCGCCCAACCAAACCAAAACCGCCCCCAACAACCGGCATACCGCGTTGAATACCATGTTGTGCTCCTGCATTGATTGTAATATAGCGTTGATAAGGGTTGAAATCTGAAGCGATAACAAACGTGCAAACCAGCCCAACTGGGCGCGTATTATTATCGTTGGTGCAGGCGGGGTTTCCCAAGCCAATTACATCAGCCCCGATCAGGGTTAGGGTGGGGTTATCGGTTGCAAATTTAAGCAGTGCACGATATTGATTTGTGATTGCTTGAAATTCTTTAAGCCGTGTATTTTCATTGGTTAAATCTTGCAAACGCTTTTCTAATGCAAGATTACGTTCACGCAAATCACCAGTGTTCCTTGTGTCGCCAAAAAGTGTAGCAATTGCTTGCCCAATATTTGATAATAGACGTTGGGGTGGGGCAAGGATATAAGAGAGCGGGCCTTGCCCTACTTGTGCTTGAAAGCCAAGGCTAATTGCCACAATAACAGCGGCAATAATGAATAATAGTAGCGGTAAAACAAAAGATCTATTTCGTCGTTGGCCCATTTATTGGGGTTAATTATGATGCGATTGAAATGTGTTGTTTAAAAAACTGACTTTTTATAGCTCTTCAGATCGGCATATTGCATTACTAACCAAGAGATCAAAAAAGATGCCACCAATTAAGGTGGCATCTTTTTAATAACCCGCCGGTCTAATCATCATCGTCGTCGTCATCACCCCAGAGATCGTCGTCATCCAAATCATCATCATCAAGGTCGAAATCATCATCATCAAGGTCAAAATCGTCATCATCGTCATCATCGTCTTCAGACTCGCCAAGTTCCTCAAGCGATAACTCATCATCATCACCGATAGCGATGGGGTCTTCCTCATCCTCTAAATCATCCTCATCCGAATCCGACAAATCTTCTTCGTCATCTTCACGTGGGCGGCGAGCTAGCACGACTGGGAGCGCAGTAAGTTTTAAAGTTGGGATCGTCAAAGGCGCTAATGTTTTTTGCAATGCAGATGGCAAAGCAATGATATTTTCATTCAATGTGGAATAAACTTGCATCATTACGAATAACCTCAATTTTGTTTGAGATAGATAAGCCAATATATTAATTAGATATTAATACATTAACCGCAAAAGATTATACACGAACTAAGCCTCAAAATTTTTAGGCAAAGAAGATTTTTGAGGTTTAGTTTTTTGTGAAGTATTTTTGTTTGCTGGTGGGTAGAATTTTAAATCATTAAGTATTTGACACAATAGTTATTAAGTATAATACTCAAATGCAAGAACCCCCTACTGTCGTTACCTATGATTTAGTCGAAACTTTCATCAGAACACTGGATGACGCAAGTCCCAATACGCGAAATGCATATTGGGCAGGCCTAAAACTGGCGGCTGAGGTTAAGCTTAAGATTGCCGAAACAATACTGCAAGACTTTGCCGGTGCAATTTCTAAGCGTAAATTTGCTAAAGCCACCCGCCAGCTTTATGTAACCTCATTAAGGCGTTTTTTAGAATGGTTAGATGCCACCGATCAACTGCCCGTGAATTTCAATCGTGCAAAAGCCGAGGCCAAACTAAAACTGGCACGAGGCGGCGCACATGGTGGTTATAAATTTCGTCAACCTGACCCAGATTTAGCCAAAATTATTACTTATTATGATACTTTAGAGCGACCTGACGGAGATATACAATATCTTGAATGGTTGCGCAGCAAAGCCATTATGCATACCCTATATGCATCGGCTGGGCGTGTGAGTGAAGTTGCGACATTAACACGGGCACAGGTGGCTGATGGGCGCGTGAGCGAAGTATTCATTACCGGCAAGGGTGAAAAACAGCGTATGTTGATGTTGACAACGGAAGCTCAGTCGGCTATTCGGGCGTATTGCGCAGCGCGGAATGACGCCTCCCCTGCCCTATTTGTGTCACACCGGCGCGGCAAAAATGAGCGTCAACCGCTTACCCGTGCTAGTATTTGGAATTTGGTCAAGGCGGCTGCAAAGGCTTTGGGATTGAGTGCAACCACATCTCCTCACTCATTTCGCCATTTTAGAGCCACTCAGTTGTTAAATGAAGGAATGCCGCTAGAGAGTGTACAAGCCTATCTTGGGCATACCTCACCCGAAACCACCCGAATTGTGTATGCACACACGCATACAGCGGTTTTACGTGATCAATTAAATACTTATGGGCTAAATCCGAAGGAGGCAATTTCTTCTAAAACTGGCAAATCAAATTTACCGTAATTCGGCTAAAATGATTACAACTCACATAATATACACATTGGTTTTCGTTGGGGGATTTCATGCAAAGCACGAAAAGATCGGGGATAGTATCAAAGAATATCGTATCGGATAAAGAAAAAACACAAACACAAGGTTTTATTGTCAGAATTCAACAAATTGTATTATGGTGGCATTGTGTTTGGTTAGGTATTATTATTAGCGTAGTTGTGTATTATTTAGAATTGACATCATCAATACGATTGGCTTCGGCTATTGGTTTTACCATTATTGGAATATTTTCATATAAGGCATATCGAACTTTACAACTACGATGGACAAATGCGGCGTTAGCAACCTTGTCGTTTGGTGTTGCTGCTGCAATTTACCTAGATAAACTACCTCAAGCTCTGGCTACAGGATTGATTCTAATTATTGTAGGGTGTATTAGTTTTATTATTTGGGCGTTTATAGTTATGCTTCATTCATTTTATGAAAAAGGCCCTCCACCAACTCCTTAAATTTTTAATACGAGTGTTTAAACGTTAACATTAGGTAAAGAATCCCCCACATCAAAATAATGCCACCAAAGCCTAATGGCAGCTTCATCATAGAAATACCACCAGCCATTGGGTGAATGTCCCATGCCTTCAATCTCAAGTGTCCCTACCCCATCGATATGGCTTAAGGCACAGGGCACAACGCCATCACCCCATTGTTCGCCATTGCCGCTTAAAAAGCTGTAATAACGATGCGCAATTTTTTCACCCGTTGTCCCATCTTTGTTGCCTAAAAAAGCGCGTCCAGTAACGTTAAGATATTGAACATGTGGGTAATATGCGCCGGGGTAAGTTTGATCTACCCATAAGATATGTTGCAGGCCACGATGCACTTTTACTTGGTCTGGCACACCTCTTAGCGGGCTGCCGAGGGTGATAAGGCGGGTGATATATTGATGCCCTGCGTATGCCTTTAATAATCGCTTGAAACCGCGTCGTGTTTCTAAGCCATCTAAATGATCAGATAAATAAGCCCGTGAAATAACACCACCTGCACTGTGTCCGACTAACATCACTTTGTCGGCCCCGGTCTCACGCATGGCATGTTGCACAGCCCGATGGGTTAATTCCAGAGCCAAGGTATAACTGGTAATACTGGCTAAAGTCCATGTCCATCGGTGAATATTGGTAATAAACACGCGCCGACCTGACACACGTGATAATGCTTCTGCACCTGATTTGTAATCGCGCCAACTCGAGGCAAACCCGCCAACAATAACAATAGGCTCTTTCATGATTTTCGTTCGTTTATTTTAACTACATATAGCGTAGCCTTAAGCATACGAAATTGATCAACGAAAGGTTGCAAAACTATGCACGTATACGGGTTCGATATAAATCAAGCAGCCGTTTGCCATCTACTTGCATCAAACAATTTACTTTTGGTGATTGCCAAAAACGCAAACGGCGATCAGCAATCGTTGCGCCAATGGCTGGGCCATCAGTCGCCACCACAATTGGCCATTGATGGGCAACATAAATACTGGGGTCAATAAGATAGGCGATGGCTGATGGATCGTGGGTATGCACTTCGCCATCTGGCATACCATACCAATCCAAATGAAATTGCTGGTAATAAGCCACAATTTGGCGAATAAATTGCCCAAAGCGATTGCCGCCAGCAGCCAACTCATCAAAATAAGCGGCATTCATTTGCACCGCCTCGGTCACATCTAAACCGGCCATCGTAATTGGCCACTCAGCCCTAAAAACCAGTGCCGCCGCATGTGGGTCATTATGAATATTGGCTTCGGCCAAAGGTGAAACATTGCCGGCATGTAACACACTCCCTCCCATCATTACCACTTCTTTTACCTTTTTGGCAATGCGTGGCTCTAGTTGCAGCGCCAATGCAATATTGGTAAGCGGCCCAACTGGCACAAGTGTAATTTCGCCGGGTTGTGACATGACTTGTTCAACAATAAATTGAGCCGCATGTTGATCAACTTCATGCATATTGGGGTTATTTAAATGTTGCCAACCAATATTCCCCATTGCATCATCCCCATGCACAAATTCGCCAGTGGGATGTGGTGCAATAACCAATGGCACGTTTGCGCCTTTTGCTACTGGAATATCTGGGTGGCCAGCAAAATCAAGCAGATTAAGCGCATTGCGCGTCGTGGCATCTACATTGCTATTGCCAAAAATAGTGGTTAACCCGATAATCTCAATTTCAGGCGAATTTAACGCAAACAACAATGCCATTGCGTCATCAACACCGGGGTCTGTGTCGAAAATAATTTTGTGGGCCATAAACAAAAAAAAGCGGCGATGTTTGCATCCCGCTTCCGATTAAATAAAGATATGAAAAATATTACATACGGCGTGAAATACGACCACGTGTTAGATCATATGGTGACAATTCGAGCCTAACGCGATCACCAAGCAGAATACGAATGTAAAACTTACGCATCTTTCCAGACAATGTTGCTAATACCTCGTGACTGCCCTGATCGAGTTTTACGCGAAACATGGTGCCGGGTAATGCTTC
>CAZLOF010000225.1:0-7443 GCA_964560745.1 uncultured Thermoflexus sp. | reverse complement strand
GGCGCACACTCATGTAATACTTGAATCACCTCAAAAATTTTTCCGGCATTTCTACAGTTTTTTGTTAATGAGAATGGCGGTTGAGCAATCGGATATTTACAACGATAAGATAGTAATGCTTGATTATCGTCATGAAAAACATACAAAACACTATTCTCCTGATCCATAAGAGCAGCTTCGACTAAAAGCCACCAAGTATCACGAAAATCTTGTCCTTCATCAACTATGATAGCGTTATATCGTTGCGAGGAGTTTTTTGTTAGAAAATCAAATGTGGCATCTAAATCATGGTCAGGGGGTTCTTCAAAATGATTCCAATTCTCACTAAATTTAAAATTCGGATCATTATGTTTGGCGTGCTTTAATACCCAACTGACAAAATCAATTACATATATACTAGGATAGTCAGCTAATAAATCACCTACATAGGCTGCTAAATAAGCGTTATGTGTCAAAAATAAGATTCTAGATATCCCCTTAGCTGCAAGCCTTACAGCTTTTTCGATAGCTACTAACGTTTTGCCGGATCCCGCACAACCTGAAATACTAGCTCGTTTATGATCATTTAGCCAAGAAATTATTTTATACTGATCCTCAGTAAGTTTTTCTATCCTTTTCCCTAAAACCTCAAACCTCTTTTGAATGCCTAATGAGAATAAATCATTTTCCATATTTCCCTCACCGTCTTCTTCATCTGAAAGCATACCCAAGAAATCAAGGAAATTCCAAACAATATTTGGGCGATTAATACTACAATATTGATCTAGTTGCTCTATCTCATTCCGCCTCTTAAGAAAATCTACGAGGTCTCTAACAAGCGCACTTTTAGTGCTATGCTCCAGATTTTCATAATCAATATTTAAATCTGCACATAATGTCTTCAAATCATCCAAAGAAAAACTTGTCTCTAAAGAATTTCTTATGTGTTTTAAGTAAGCAAGTTTTGCATCCATTTATTTTGTGATTTTACTTTACTAGGTTGTACTATGTGCAAGGTCCTGAGAGTTTGTGGGTTTTGCCGATTTTTACCCCCGCCGGGTATATGTTATAATTAGAGCTATAAATTTTTTAGAAAAGGAGGCGTGTTAGAAAATGACAACTGAAAATGTATTTACCCCTGTCGTCATGCATGATGCGCCTACGGCTCTAGGATTACCTCGCTAATTTGATTGGTGTTGGGTCAAACTGATTTGAAGCCACGGCGCACATGCTGCCCGTGGCTCTTTTATTTTTCATTTTGCGGCCTGTTGTTGCCGCAGCCTTTAACCATCAGTTTAAACATGACCATTAATCAACTCAATATTCAACAGGCAGACGATCACGAGATCGATGATTTGTCTGATTTCGATCTTATTCCAACCCGCGCACGTCATCGCAATGAGCAAAGTAAACCCGGCTTAAAGAAAAAAGCACACGAGGGAAAACGCTCATTGGCCGACGAGCGTAAAACATTGTTACAAGTTGCCGCCGCCAGCAATGTCGAGGCCAATGTCTTTAACCCCACTTATCAGGGCAGCCGCCACGAGCAAGATATGATCTTGAACTCACTCGGCAGCTTTTATCATGATCATGTGATTATGGATGTGTTGCGGGTGGTGAAGGCGGGTAAGGAGGCGACGGTGTATTGTTGTGCCGCACACCCAAATACCGAGGTGTCGCTCATTGCGGGCAAAATTTACCGCCCACGTATGTTTCGCAACTTAAAGAATGACTCGATGTATCGCCTCGGTACGCAAATGCGTGACGCAGGCGGGGCCGAGATGCGCAAAGATCGTGAACAGCGGGCGGTGGCCAAACGCACCAAAGTGGGGCAGCAAATTATGCATGCCTCGTGGCTGGCGAACGAGCTAGATGTGATGCAGCGTTTGCACGCCGCTGGGGCCATTGTGCCAAAACCGCTTGCCCATAATGACAATGCGGTGTTGATGGAATATTTGGGCGATGCGAGCCGAGCCGCGCCGCCGCTCGAGAGTGTGACGCTAGAGACGCACGAGGCGCGGCGTTTGTTTACCTTGATTGTCGATAACATCAAATTAATGTTGTCGAATGAGATTGTGCATGGCGATTTATCGGCGTTTAATATTTTGTATTGGGCTGGCGATGGCAATGCGCCCGGCGTTGCCCGTATTATCGATTTTCCGCAGGCCGTAAACCCTTACAAAAACCCACATGCTTATCAGATCTTTAGCCGCGACGTAACACGAGTGTGTGATTATTTTGCGCAATATGATCTTGATATCGATGCCGTTGCTTTGGCGTATGAAATATGGCGCGAGGTGACTGACAGCAACCCTAGCGAATTGCGCGATATGCAAATTGGGCGATGGAACGCTGGGTAGAAAATTTTTGCCGAACTGTCTATCACTTTGTGTTTGGATAGAGCCTTGCCCTATCCAAACACAAAGTGATAGACAGTTCGGCATTACGTCTTTTGGGGATGTCTCCAATTACTAAGAAGATACTGGTATCGTGACATCGACACTTAAAATCTTAGAAATTTGCTCTATACTTATGTAATATCATGATTATTCAAACCGCTCTCGAAAATCAACAACATTTTGTGATCCGACAGCCTGATCATGCGCGTATGTCGGGTCAGCTTGCGTCTGCCTTTGGGGGCGGCGAATTTGTCCCCCCCGACCCCGCCGAATTGCTGGTGCATGTGGCTGGGCATCATGACGAAGGCTGGGATAGGGTTGACAATAACGCCAAACGTGATGCCCGCACCGGCTTGCCGTATCACTTAACGCAAACACCATTGCTTGATATCGTGGCGACAGGCTCACGCACGCCCGATTTTAACGAGTGGCGGCATCCGTTTTGCGGCGTTATTTCATCGATGCATACCTATGGGTTGTATCACGGGCGTTATGGGTTGTCTGACAAAATTTTTATTGATGTCATTCCCCCCGAACTCAAACCCAAGGTGCAAGCGATGTTGCAGGGCGAGTTGGCGCGTCAGACCCGCCTTAAAGATCAATTGCGCGCCAACCCAGCCACCGCATCTTGGGCCGAAGATGACTTTTTATTTCATCATTACAAATTGTTGCAGTTTTTTGACACGCTGGCGCTTTATTTTCACATGACCCACGCGGCGGCACGCGGCGAAGCGACCTTTAAAAATGTGCCACGCCAATTGGGTGATGATGTTAGCGTCACCATTCGCCCTGTGGGTGATGGGGTTTATGCGCTCGCGCCTTACCCATTTAACCATAATGGTCTGCAAATTTGGGTGGATGGATGCTATGTTGGGCGATTGGATGAAGCAGCCAATGTGCCAGATGTTTTGCGCAACGCCCCGCGTGGGCGGCAATGTATGACTTTGGTTGTGGGATAGTGGAAAGTGGAAAGCCAAAGTGAATGATTGGTCACTCAAAACTTAGCACTCAGCACTTTGCACTTGTTACTTTGCACTTTGCACTTTGCACTTTCCACTTTTTACCTCTCATTCAGGGTTTTCCATACTTGGTCGAGGGCAATGAGGGCGGTGATGGAATGAGCGCCGTGCCCACGATATAATGCGCCGGACAGTGAATAATCGTGCAGCCAATAGGTGGTGAGGTGCACGTTGTCATTTTCTAACCCACGCCCAGGGATGGTTTGGGCGACTAAATCAAAATCCCACAGGGGTAAGTTATATTCAGCGGCAAGTTGGCGCAATACGCGATTTCGCCCGCCATCTGGGTCTTGAAATCGGTCGGCTTTGGTTCCAATAAGCGGGATTACGCCTTGCTCGATACAATATTCGACCGCTTTGCGCATCATTTTGTCGAAAGTGGCAGGGTCGCTGCCATCATTTGAGCCAATGCGAATAAACGCAACACTGGGCTTGCTCAAGCGCAATTCACAGGCCAAGGGGCCTTCGTCCGAAAGGCATTTTTCGCGGTCGGCCCATAATGCATCAAACAAACCCCAGCCGCTTAACCCTCGCTTCACCGCCAAACTGGGCCGTGCAAATGAACCAGCATAATAACTAATGACCGGCTGCAAGTAGGCGTATGGGCCAAGCACATAAGGGCCACTGTCAAAACGGTCTAAAAAATGAGGGGGTTCGATGGTGCTATCGCCGACTTTGACAAACACATTTGCATTGTTGCCCAAGGCTTGGCCTTTGGCATAAATTTGGCGAATGTTGTTTTTGGCGGCTGCGGGTAACACCACAAAACTGGCGATGGGCAATCCATTGACTTGGCTGACAGGGGTGGCTAAGGTGGTGGTGATATCGGCGCTTTTGGTTGCTGTGGCATTGGGCGAAACGCCTGGTGTTGTGGCGGGTTTGGCGGGTGGGGCATTGGTTGTGTTGGGTATGACCAATGTTTGCCCGACTTTTAACACTGCGTCGGTGCGTAGGCGGTTGGCGGCTGCCAAGGCCGACAAGCTCACCCCATAGTTGACCGAAAGCCGAAACATGTTATCGCCAGCCTTTACGGTGTGAACGACAGGGCCATTGTTGGGCTGCGGGGTTGGCGTTTCGCTGGCTTTTGGTTCATTGGGTGTTGCTGTTATGACGATTGTAGCCATAACGGTTTCAACCTTGGGGGCGGTTGCTATTAGGGTAGCGGTTGGGATAGGGGTGCTGCCCTGATTACTAACGCTTGTTGGGCTGGGGGGGATCGCGGTGTTTGTTGTTTGCGAGACACGGGTAGGGGTTAGCCTAAAGGTGGGAATTTGTTGTGAGGTGGTGGGCCAGAAAAAAGCCCCAAGCCCTATCACAACCAATAGTGCCAACAAAAATGCTGCGAGGGTCTTTAAGGTGCTGCCTTGCATATCAATATGAGAGGGTTATATCACACATTCTGCCCCAATTGCCCGTAATGCGTCATGTAATTCATCACACACACGCGTGCCATCGTTGGGGAAATCGATCACCATATCTTTCATGCCACTGCCACTTAGGCCGGTTACGGCGGCATCGGAGCGCAAACGAATGCTAAATTGTTGGGTGCCTTGAAAGTAAAGCAAGGTGCTATGCACGGCTTGCAAGCGTTCAATATCCATTTTAGTGCTGCCGGTGCGGGTGATATTGACCATGAGTGGGCCAGTGGGCAGCTTGGGCTTGGGTGTTATGGTTTTGGCAGGCGGCACTGCCAACAGCACCGTGCTTTGCTCGCTCACTTTGCCATTTGCAATGCTTGGCTCAGGTTCAATTTGATCAACATGATAAGCCGGCGGTGTTTCTTTTACGGTGTTTGTTGGCGATGGTTTGGGGCCTAAATAACTGGGTTGTATTTTAGGGTTGGCATTTTTGTTGCTTGTCGTTTCTTTGGCTATACCATTGGGATAGCCGATGCCGTTGGTATGTTTCCCATTGGTGGCGTTTGGCTGGGCGGTATGATTTGCTGAGGGTGGGGCGGGTGGATTGGTTGACCAATGTCCATCGCCAGCATACTCCTCGACCGTGACTGAGGCGGTGGTGGCTTTAGGGGGGAGAATGGAGGCAGATGGGCGCGGTGCAATCACGCTGCCTTCCACGGCTTGCGGTTCCCAAAAACCATCTGGCTCAACTAAGTCATCATCATCATTGAATGAAATGCGGGTCGGGGGAGGCGCATCGTTATTGTTTGATATTGATGCCGCTTTTGATGTTGAGGTCGGTAGCGTGACATTTGACACCTCAGGCATTTCGGGTATATCGATGTAATAGCCTGTTGGTTGAAACTCATGCACATCTATGGCCTTAGCGACATCGACCGAATCGGTGACTTTATCGACCAAAATTTGCGCACCGCGCCCTTCACGAAATTCGCATTTGCCATACACCACCACTACTTTATCGGGTTGCAACAGGGCCTGACATTGCTCATAGGCTTTGGGGAACACGGTTAATTCGACTGTGCCGGTCACATCTTCGAGCACGCCAAAGGCCATTTGTTTGCCCGATTTGCTGGTGTGTGGGCGAATCGATTGAATGACACCGGCCACACATACCGATTGTTGGTTGGCGCTTTCGTCTAGCTGAATGGCATTATGACTGACCACCGATTGCAAATTTGCCATAACCGCTGTCAGCGGATGATCGCTAACATAGGTGCCGATCAACTCTTTTTCCCATGTCAACATCTCGCGTTTGGGGATATCTTTGACATTTTTTGGAAAAACAATCATCGTGCTGTCATCTTCGGCTTCATCGCTGCCGCCCAACATGCCAAACAACATATTTTGGCCTTGCTCGGCAGCCTTGCGCTCGACGCTGGCCATGCCGATCATCTGATCCATCACCGCCAACAATTGTGGGCGTGGGCCAAATTCGTCTAACGCCCCCGCCTTGATCAAACACTCAAGCGCCCGTTTGTTAAATTGCGTCATGTCTACGCGGCGGCAAAAATCATCGAGCGATTTAAACGGCTTGTCTTCGATTTTGGATTTTGGATTTTGGATTTTGGGTTTGCCATTTTCATCTAGCATCCCACGCGCCTTCAAAATAGCCTCAATTGGCCCTGTGCCCACATTTTTAATGGCGGTTAACCCGAAACGAATGGCTGATTTACGTTTGCCTTCCTTTTTTTCTTTTGATTCTTGGCTCTTGGCTCTTGGTTCCTCTTTAAAATCTTGAATGCCAAAGTCGGCCACGCTAAAGTTGACACTAGGCGGCAGCACATCAATGCCATGCGCTTTGGCATCGGCAATCAAGGCCGCCATTTTTTCAGATGCACCGGCTTCAGCCGTCATCAACGAGGTCAGATATTCAGTCGGGAATTTGGCCTTGAGATAAGCTGTTTGGCAGGTGATGGAAGCATAAATGGCGGCGTGTGATTTATTAAACCCATAGCGGGCAAAAAACTCAATGTCGGCCCAAATGGCATCTGCCACCTCGCCCGGGTAGCCCTTTTTCTCGGCCCCAGCGCGAAATTTGCTTTTGTGTTTTGCAAGTTGTTCGGCGTTTTTCTTCGACACCGCTTTGCGGATGGTGTCGGCCTCACCCATGCTATAGCCTGCAAAGTCGCGGGCTACGCGCATTATCTGCTCCTGATAGACCAGGATCCCGTAAGTTTCGCCCAGCGCCCCTTCGATGATGGGGTGATGATATTTAACCGGCTCCTCGCCATGCAAACGGCGGTTATAGGCCGGGATGTATTCCATTGGGCCGGGCCGGAACAACGACACCGCCGCCACGATATTCTCATATCGCACCGGACGCATCTCGGTCATGAGTTTTTTCATGCCACTGTTATGCACGACAAAACCATTGGCGACAAAATTATTGCCCGGCGCTTGCATTTCAATGTCATATGTATCTTCTTCACCGATATACTCAATGCTAGCAATCTCTACCCAAGCCGCATTTTTGGGTTTTTCGGGGCATTCCCATTTCACCAACTGGCTATATTGCATCTGAAACTCAGCAAAACGAGTTTTATCAATGACAACCAGTTCACAATTGGGATATTGCTCATTAAATAGCTGGATTTTTTGAGCGCTTACTGCGTCCATCCAGCCTTTTAC
>CAZLOF010000224.1:0-7451 GCA_964560745.1 uncultured Thermoflexus sp. | reverse complement strand
ATATAAAGCGATGATTTTCGCCGATTTCACAATCTATCCTTCAAAGCCTAGCTTTGAAGGATAGATCGTGAAATCGGCAAGACTTTTTATTAACTCGGAATCTGCTCGATACTTATCCGCTTACTTTTACGCGGTCACTCAGTTTGGCGCTGGTTTCGGCCAGAAGTGCGGGGTTGCCAGCCGCCAAAATAGCAAATTCGACCGAAGCATAGTCGATGCCTTGTTTGAGGGGGAACAATTGATCAGGCACGGTGGTTTGGGCGAAACCACCGGCCTCATTCAGCAATACCCAACACGCAGCCACATCCCATACATGCACCGTCATGTTAATGGTTGCGGCGCAGCGCCCGCAGGCCACCGAGGCCAAATCATAGCCGCTTGAGCCAGCCACCCGCGCCTTGACCTTGAGTGGCAAATCGCCATGTTTAAAGGTGCGCGAGCAACACGCCAGCAAATGATAATGCTCGAATTTGGCATGGGCGGCCCCGCGAATGGGCAACCCATTGCGCCATGCGCCCAAGCCTTTCGCGGCATAAAATTGTTCGTGTAATAACGGAAAATCGGCCACGCCTAGCACCGGAACCCCATAATGCAATAGGCCAATTAACACGCCCCAAATTGGGTAGCCACTGGCAAAATTGCTCGTTCCGTCGATTGGGTCGATCATCCAGCACCATTCTTGCCCGGCATAAACGCGGTCACGTTCTTCAGACAAAATGGTATGACTTGGAAAACGCTGCAAAATAGCGGCGGTGATGCGGCGATCTGATTCGATATCGGAAGCGGTGACGACGCTGCCATCATATTTGAGGGTTTGTTGGCTAAGGGCGGCGATGTCGGCTTGGGTGTGGGTTAAATATTCGCCTGTGTCGCGGGCGAGTTGACGTGCAAATTCAAGTATGGCGGCTAAATCGAGCATTGGCTCAGAGGGAGATGTGCCGTTTAGGTTAATAAGCTGCATGTTGCCGCGAGTATAGCCGTTTTAGGCAAATGCACATGCAAACATCAAACAATATGGATTTAAACCCCGTCTGCGAAGAAACCTGTAGTTTTGGCAGGCTGGCTTCATTTACACATCTTGACGAAGGACAAAATTCGGCGTATCGTGTCCGCACGGGGATCAATCCCCGCGCTACATAACAACACCCGCTATCGCGGGTTATTTTCAGCCCCATTTATGGGGCGTTGTTATGTAGAATAGCGATTGATCGCTATTCGGGCGTAATCTTTTACAAATTTACATCAAGGTCATATTTTTACCCATTCACATTTGGCCGATAGGTTTCAAAATAGACGGGGTATAAAGGGCATTTTGCATTGCCACTTAGGGTTTAAGAAAACTTGACAAAATTGCGAAGTGTCTTGACAAATCAAATTTATGGCATAGACTCATGCCAATGGCGGTTCTATCTTTAAAGCATCGCTTTAGTCAATTGCTTTGTGTCTTTTGATAGGTTGTTGAAATACATTACGCAACATTACAGCGAATGATATTTAGAAAGTTATTTTGGGTGCTTTGTATTGCAATTGATATGTAATATGTATGTTGGGCAAAAAATAAATGAACAAAATAATTTCCCAAATCTTTCTTGAATGCTCCCGCGCTATAGATGCAAGTGAGTTGATCAGTCGTGTCTCCAGCACTGATAAGGAGTTTAGCTTTCAGAACTGGTTTGCTGAAAGGCTCAAGGCCCTCGGTCTAAATTTCGATGAGCCTTCAAGGAATGCATATCCTGATTTCAGATTGGTCGATTATTCTGTTGGCTTTGAAATCAAGGGGCTTGGATTTCCAGGGAGAGAGGCGAATTATGACTGCAACAGCCAAGTTCCTTCGGGGCATCACAACGGAAGAGAAATTTACTATGTGTTCGGACGTTATCCGGCACAATCAAAAGAAAAATCATATCCGGTCTACGATCTCGTTATGTGTCATGGTGATTTTCTCAATGCTGATCACACCTATGTCCATAAAAACAAAAATTTAAAGGGTTTTGGTAGTTATGGAGATATAATGATTCGAGATCGGAAAATGTATGTCGCACCAACTCCATACGCATTGACTTCAGGAACCGAACGTCAAGTTACCTTAATAGCGCCTGATACTTTTACTGAAGAAGGAGATTTGAAGACTTTTGGAGTCTTTACCAGAATTGAAACAGCAAAGCTTATAAGAGGTTATAGCTTTGATCTACTGACTCATGAACTGAAGCCAACCTATGTTCCAAATCCCGCTGCCGGAAAGAAGCACCCATTTAAGGTCTTTCGTGCTTCAAACTCGACTGGACCAATCGTGGCCTTAAAATAGCATGGATCTTTCATTTGCAGGTTTATTCTCGGGTGCTGGTGGGCTGGATCTTGGATTCGAGATGGCAGGGTTCAAGCATTTATATTCTTCAGACATTGACACATGGAGTGTTCGGACATTGCGAAAAAACCGACCGCATTGGAATGCAACAGAGGCTGATGTGCGAGAACTCACTGCAAAAGATTTGCCGGATGCTGATGTTTTACTTGCTGGCTTTCCTTGTCAGGGGTTCTCTCTTGGCGGGAATCGACAAGAGAATGATGAGCGGAATTTCCTTTTTAAGGAGATCGTGAGACTTGCAAAGGTGAAGAAACCCAAATTTGTAGTCATTGAAAACGTCCTGAATCTACGGACGATGAAAGATCCCGAAAGCGGAAAACCTTTTGTCGATGTGATCTCTTCACAATTGGAATCTCTAAGATACAACATCAAACATAATGTGTTTAGAGTTTCTGGCTTTGGGGTTCCCCAAACACGCCGAAGATTCATATTCATTGCTAGTCTCGATTCCTTTCCAAAAACCTTCCATTGGCCGTCGCCAGAGCCAGAAACCCCAGCATCAGCTTTCCTAGCTGATATTGCCGCTAATCCGTTCATCTCGCTCCCAAATCATAGTCCTGAATGGGGCTTTAAGAGTCGAGTCCACGAGGAAACTGGTGAACCCTTCGATCCGACTGAGTCTCCGGTTCCTTGCAGATTTTCACGAACGGGTTCCGATGGTCACCCTCTCAGAACGCTCGATGCTCCTTTTCCGGCAGTGGATACATCTACAATTTGGGGCTGGGCACAAGGCAACATAACGGCTGAACGGAAATCAAAAGATCGAGTAAATGGTGCATTCGTTCGCAATCGAGATAGTGATCTAAAGCTGTGGCGAATTAGTGCGAGCAGGCTCAGAAGTTTTACAGATCGTGAGTATGCCAGATTACAAACTTTCCCTGATTCGTGGCTTTTTCTTGGTGGAAACAAGCGTCATATTCACAAGCAAATCGGTAACGCTGTTCCTGTCCAATTTGCCTTTCGGATAGCCCAATTTTTAAAGGCAGTTAATGCTGCTCAGGTGTCAGGAAAATCCATGACATCTTTTAGCAGAGGCCAGGCATTACAAATCGAACTTGCGCTCTAAATGCCCCAAAAATACGTTGCTGGACAACAGCAGGGGTGCTTGTTGTCATCTCAAATTACCCCGTAGTTTAAACCTCGTATGCTTTATTCATAATCTGCACTACCCCTCCCGTGCCAGATCTTAATCGTTGCACGTGGTATCTATTTACACCACATTTCCTTATGGAAGCCATAGCTATCAAAATACCACCAAGTATTCCCCCCACCGCGATTGGCGGCAGAATTTGCCGCCAATCGCGCTAACGCCCCAAAATCACCCTACCGTCGAATCAACTGCTCACGCTCAGGGCCGACGCTGACGAGCGACACCCGCGCCCCCGCCAAAGCCTCAATGCGCTCCACATAAGCCCGCAAATTGGGTGGCAAATCAGCATACTGACGCGCCGTCGAAACATCTTCTGACCAGCCCGGCATGTCTTCTAAAATGGGTTGGCACTGCGTCAACACCTGCATGTCTTGCGGGTAACTGCGCAGGCGCTCGCCGCCAAACCCATAGCCCACACACAGCTTGACCGTCGGCATCCCGCTCAACACATCGAGCTTGGTCAAGGCAATTTCTTCGATGCCATTCAGCCGCACGGTATGGCGCAGGGCAAAGGCATCGTGCCAGCCAACGCGGCGCGGGCGGCCGGTGGTCGAGCCATATTCATCCCACGCATTGGTGCCGGTGCCACGCAGCCGCAGCGCCAAATCACCGCCAAGCTCAGATGGGAACGGGCCAGCCCCCACCCGCGAACAAAAGGCCTTGGCCACGCCCATCACCCGCGTGATGGCCTTGGGCGGCACACCCAACCCCGTCAACACGCCGCCGACGGTGGCGCTGGATGAAGTGACATAGGGGTAATTGCCATGATCGAGATCGAGCAGCGCGGCCTGTGCGCCCTCGGCCAAAACATGCTTGCCAGCATCGAGCGCATCTTGCACAATCTCAAAGGTGTTGGCTAAATAGGGGCGCAGTTGTTCGGCGGCAGCGGCGGCATCGGCAGCACATTTTGCGCCATCAAGCAACAATTTATGGGCGTGTTCGGCATATTCGTGTTGAATGTGGCGATTGACCGCCTCGACATGCCGTTGAACCGCCGCGCCAAAAGCGGCAGGGTCATGCATGGCCCCAGCGCGAATACCGGTGCGGGCGGCTTTGTCCATATAGGCAAAACCAATCCCGCGTTGGGTGGTTCCAATGCCACCCGCGCCCAATTCACGGGCTTTGTCGAGCGCAATATGGGCGGGGGTGATGATATGCGCGGCGTCGCTGATCTTCAGATTGTCGGGGCCAACCGCAATATTAGCCGCCCGCACTTCGGCCATTTCTTTGAGCAAATTAAGTGGGTTGACCACCACGCCATTGCCAATAACATTGAGACAGGCGGGGCGAAAGATGCCCGACGGCACAAGATGCAATTTAACGACGGTGTTGCCAATGGTGATCGAGTGACCGGCGTTGTCGCCACCATTAAAACGGGCCACTACGTCGGCCTCGTGTGCTAACGCATCGGTAATGCGTCCTTTGCCTTCATCGCCCCATTGGGCACCAAGTAATACTGTGATTGACATAATCTTAAAAAGGATGAAGGGTGAAGGATGAAGGATAAAAGTCTCATCCTTTATCCTTCATCCTTCATCCTCAAAAAATAACACCTCGATACGTCAAAGACGACCGAGGCGTTACAAGTCTATTGACAACCAATTTTACCGTATTACGCATCTGAAATATGGCGAATATAACGCTCGGCGGAACGCGCCACAATGGCTTTAGCGTCGGCTTCGATCTGATCGCCCCAAAAGCCGCCATAAATGCGCTCGAATGGGTACGGCGCAACCGCCGCCACAATCCGTTCAATTTTTGCACGTGACAGCGGAATTAGGTTAGGGTAACTATACATAAAGCTGACGCTATGCCGATCTTGAGAAACATTGATGGTGTCGCCGGTAAGCAACGCCCCGCGCCCATTGGCCCCTTGCGGCCAATGCAACACTTGGCTACCCGAAAAATGCCCGCCACAGCGAATGAGGGTTAAACCAGCAAACAAAGACAAGGTTTCGCCCTCCCAAAACTGAATGGCTGCATCTGGGCGCATCATCCATTCTCGATCGGCGCTGTGCAAATACACGGGCACATCGCCAAAGGCGCGGCTCCATTCAACACAAGTGGTGTAAAAATGAGGATGCGATATGGCAATGGCACGCAAACCGCCTAATGCCTTAATAATATCGATGGTCGCGGCATCCAGCATGGCAATACACTCCCACAACACATTGCCTTCGGCGGTTTGCACCAATTGCGCCCGCTGCCCAATGCCACATTTTGGCTCAGTGCCAATGCTCATTAAATTGGGTTCGAGACGCTGAAAAACATTTTTGTGACGCGGCGAAAGCTGCGCCAAGGTCGTCCAACGCTGACCATCGGCGGCAAGATATTGACGCTCATTATTGCAAATCGGGCAATAGGACGGGGGCTGTGTTGCTGCGCTAAACTGGGTGCCACAGGTGACACAAATATAATTTTGTAGGTCTGTCATGGTTATTTAGGGATCTCCGGTTTCGTCACCACCCATACTCTAAAATCGTGGCGCAGGCTGATGAGAAGGGTGGCTAAGATTGCCATCAGCCCACCATTTAACACAATTGCATACAGCGGCCCGATCAAGCTGCCCATAAAACCAGCAAATAATGCGCCCAGCGGCTGTGCGCCAAACGTGGTCATTTGAAATAGGCTAATCATACGGGCACGCATATGCGGCGGCGATAACGTTTGAATTAAGCCTGATGTGCCAGCCAAAACAACCGGCAACGTGAGCGAGGCCATAAAAATGGTAAATTGCACATAGGGGGTCCAAGTCGAGAATAACGTCATCATCAACCAAAAACCTGCGAAAATAAGCGCCCCACAAATGACCACCCCCACCCGTTTCACATTGGCAAATTGGGGAGCCAAAAGCAAGGCGCTCACCAAAGCGCCCAAACCTGAGGCCGATTGAATAAGACCAAGCGTTTCTGGGCCACCTTTTAGCACTGTATCGGCCAAAGGCGCAAAAATGCTAAACGTGCCAAAAACAAATAAAGTCAAAAGAATAGCCGCCATGATCAGGTCAACAATCCGGGATTCGGTGCGTGCATAACGCACCGCCTCAGCAAAATCATTCAGCGGGGTTCCGGTATGGGGTCGCCGCACTTGAGTGGTGGTAATGACCAACAAACAGGCAATGACAACGAGATAACTTAAGCCATTTAACAAAAACACAAACGCCGAGCCAAATAATGCAATAAGAATGCCCGCTAATGCTGGGCCAACCGAACGCCCCACTTGAAACATGCTGGTGTTTAAGGCCACCGCCTTGCGAATGGCGCCCATGCCGGTCATATCACCGATAAACGCCGATTGGGTCGGAAAGTCAAAGGTATTCACCACGCCCAAAGCCAACGACAAAAACAATACGATCGTGACATCGGCTAACCCACGTTGCACCAAAAATGCCAGCGTGAGCGCCAAGGTCATTGCTGCAATCTGGGTACCGATCAACAATTTTCGGCGATCCCAACGGTCAGCCAACGCGCCAGTAAATGGGCTAAGAAAAAACAATGGCAAAAACCCTAAAGCTGTCGCCAAACTGACCATGCGTGCATCACGGGTCAATTCCCACACCAACCAAGCTTGGGCGGTGGTTTGCATAAATGTGCCAATTTGTGACACAGTTTGCCCCGTAATATAAATTGAAAAATTACGGTCTTTAAGGGGGCTAAAGGGTTCGATTAAAAATCTAGAGACAAGAGACATATTGCGTATGGCAACATTATGCACCGCTTTGTTTTTGCGGCAAAAATGCGGAGGGTGAACGTAGGCATTGCGTCAAGTTATGGGTAAACAAATATCGTAAACTCATCTACAAGAGCAGGGTGGGACCTCCTCTTCTCCTCCTTTTGGTTTGAGAGCCAACTCGTCGGCGCGGGTTGGCTCTCTCAGTTTTTCTTACTCCGCGACTAAAGTCGCCCCTAAAGGCTTTGCCAAGCGTCCCCCTTCGGG
>CAZLOF010000223.1:4567-7454 GCA_964560745.1 uncultured Thermoflexus sp. | reverse complement strand
TGAGATTGGTGGGGTTTAGAATCAAAAACTATATTTTAATAATTGGCATAATTAGAATTCACAGCATTGATCAAATTTAAATTGTGTTACTTGCAATAACTTCGCCAAATCTTATTTTTCGTTTTGCAATCATATTTTTCCCGGCTAATTTGGATTAAAAAGATAGGTAGGTTGGAGGGAGGAAGTCGAGACTTTAGTCGATTAATACTCATTCAAAGCCTATATTTGTAGCATTACCCCCTATTGGGTTAATAACTAAATCATATCTCGATCCCCTAATTTTTTTCGTGAGTCTATAGATGTTACGAACCTAAGAATATATCAATAAAAATATTGCAACTGAGAAAAAACTTCTAATAAAGAGATTTTTTATATAGGATGTGCAAAATCGTTAAAAGTCAATCTTCTGAATTTCTGATAATCCAAATGCTTTAACTAAAACTCGAAAGATAACCTCATAAAAATAATGAAGGAAAGTCATTAAAATATGATATTACTAAAGTTGCTCTCCCGTCCCAAACGTCGCCAAAATGTCAATAAAGGCTTACGTCCTGGCAGTTGGACGTTTATGATCGGACTTAGTCTTACACTTATGGCATGTGCCTCCCCAAATCCGACCCTAAGCGGGCAGTCACCCCCAGACATTCAAGCAACTGTTAACACCGCGGTGCAAGTTGCGCTTGATTCAAGAAAGTTAGAGCTACAGCCAACTTACACCCCGTTTCCAACTTATACACCATTTCCAACACGTACTAACTCACTAGATTTAGCCGCAACGCTTATCGCTGATCCCAAATTTTCTCAAACATCCACACCATTTCCAACACAAACGCCATTGCCAGCAAAAATGATTGTTACCCAAAAGAATTTGGGCAGAGTATTTAGTGTTTTATCAAAACTTGGGCCAGTCAAAGTAAGTCGCAATGAAAAAGGGATAAATTACAATTTAAGTATCTATGATGAAAAAACTAAGCCAAGTAAATTTGTATATTACTTAAGCTTAGATGAAGATACTGATAGTCCATCAAGCATATATTTAAGTATTAAGCCTCCATATAACCAAGATGCGAAATGGGCTATCCCCATAATATCAACTGCTTGCCAAGCATTTTTTGGAGATGCAACCGATGCCGAAGATTGTTTTGATGTTCTCTCACTGCCTATTACTCAAAAAGTATCTGAGAATTCAGGTACATTAAAAAGCTATAGCATATCTGCGCGCTTATCTTCCGATGGTTCGCTTATCCGAATAGATCGAAAAAAGTAATAATATTTACAACAATAGGAGTGGTATACCCCATTTACTTTGAAACCGATAGCTATATTCGCCCATGAATTTATTCGTGGGCTGAAACAAATAAATGCTTTGAAACGCATAGGTGTGCGTTGAACGCTCTTTAGCACGTTTGAAATTTTTAGCCCGTGAATTCATTCACAGGGCAGAATTGAAAGATATTGATACTTTAAAATGGACGAGGTTTATAACACTCAAAACTTGCGGTAACAGGCAAGATTTTGACAAATTATCGGCTTATGCGCATTAAATTAACGATGTCACATTTTCAAATGTGACATCGTTAATTTAATGCGCTTGGCTTTGACCAACCTAACATTTATGCGCATTATTTTTATGGGCACGCCACAATTTGCCGTGCCATCATTACAAGCCCTCATTGATCACCACGAACTTGGCGAACTGGTGGCGGTGGTGACCCAACCCGACGCGCCCGCCGGGCGGGGCAATGTGCTGACTCAATCACCCATAAAACAACTAGCGTTGCAACACGGCTTGCCCATTTTGCAACCGCCCTCGCTTAAACCCGCCGACGAGGTGGCAAAACTGCGCGAATTGCGCCCCGATGTCATCATTGTGGCGGCTTTTGGGCAAATTTTGCGACGCGATGTACTCGATTTGCCGCCTCATCGTTGTATCAACGTTCACGCCTCATTGCTGCCGCGTTGGCGCGGGGCCTCGCCCATCAGCGCCGCCATCGGCGCGGGCGATGCCAGCACCGGTGTCACTATTATGTTGATGGAATTGGGGCTAGATTCGGGGCCGATGTTATCGCAACGGGCCGTGCCAATTGAGGCGCAGCACAACACCGGCACGCTCACCCCCGTTTTGGCCCAAGTGGGGGCCGATTTGCTCACCGAGACTTTGCCACGCTGGCTGCGTGGCGAAATTGTGCCACAGCCCCAAGAGGCCGCGCTTGTCACCCATTGCCGCACCCTTAAAAAAGAAGCGGGCAAGATCGACTGGACGCGCCCAGCCGTTGATCTTGAGCGCCATATCCGCGCCAGGTCGCCGTGGCCTTCGGCCTCGACAACGTGGCTGGGCAAAAATCTAAAAATTCTCAAAGCTGCGCCAGCCGTGCAATTTGACCGCATGTTGCGCCCACCCGGCCAAGTGTTTGCACAAGGCAAGCAAATTTTGGTGGCCTGTGGTGGCGGGGCAATCGAGTTAATCGAGATACAGCTTGAGGGCAAAAAAGCCGCAGCGGCTGGTGATTTTGCGCGTGGGCAACGTGAGTTTGTAGGGGCAGTGTTAAAGTGAAACTGTGAAAATGTGATACACTAAAATTGTGAAAAATATCACCATTTCAATCGATGATGAGACTTATTATCGTGCACGGATTCGGGCTGCTGAACAATCTTCTTCCGTATCCGCTTTAGTAAGAAAATTTTTAATCCAGCTAACAAATACAACCGAAACTGAAACTGAATTTGAAAGATTAAGACGTGAGCAAAATGAAATCATTGCTAATATTCGCGCAAAACATAAGGGATTTACGGCCAGCGAGAATGTAAGCCGCGAGCAACTCTACGACTAAAATGTATTTCATCGATACCAATATATTGATCTATGCGATATCTGAAAATAGCGCAG
>CAZLOF010000223.1:0-4557 GCA_964560745.1 uncultured Thermoflexus sp. | reverse complement strand
CAATCAAAGGCAACTCGCGCCTTAGAAATTTTGCAACTTACCGATTGTGTTTTATCTATTCAGGTTTTGCAAGAGTTTTACGTTCAGTCAACACGATCAAGCAGGGTATCCCCACTTTCTCATGACGAGGCCAGCGCATTCATTGCCACCTTGCGACGATATAAAATTCAAGATAATACTATCGTTGTTTTTCAAATGGCGTTGCGCCTAAAAGAACGTTATCAAATTTCTTTTTGGGATGCATCCATTCTTGCCGCAGCGAATATTACAGGGTGCACTACCGTATTTTCCGAGGATATAAACACTAATCAAATTTATGATAATGTGCGTGTTATAAACCCTTTCGCAACAGACAAATAACACAAATTTTTAATTAATTGATAACTATTCCATAACTCAGCGCATTATCCTTCGCCGATGTGCCATCGGGTAGCAGCGCAGGGACACGGGCGAAATCGCTGGGGCGGTACAACCCCATCAACAGGGTGTAATTGCCTGCCCGCAAATTGGCAGGCAAATCGAGCGTTCGCTCATCCAGCACAAAATCGCCTTCGCGCCACCATTTGGCCGAGAATTGGGCGTTCATGGCGCGGCCATCTTTTTGCGCCACCAATTTACCGCTGGCATCGAACAACTGGGCAAAAATGGTGTAATCTTCGGCAAAATCGCGCTGAATGACCCAATGTGTTTGCAAATATAGTTGCTGGCCTTGGCGCTCGGCGCGGGTCACGCTAACATAGGCAGCGGCATCGCGTTGCCACGATGAATCGAGTGTGAAATAGCCAATGGCCTTACCCGTTGCCGCTTCTTGGCTTGGGTTATTGCGCCCAACCCCCGCCACTTCATAGCGTTGCCGCCCAGTTGGGTTGCCTTTACTGTCTTGGGTTTGCAAGGGCTGGCGAATGGGGTCTTCGAAGCGATAAAACCCGACATCTAACTTAAGCACAGTCGGGGGCGGGATTTGATCGCGCAGGCGCAATTGGTAATGATCGACGATGATATTGCCCACTTGCCAACGCGAGGTCGGCAGCAGCCCCCCACCCGGGTAGGTATTGAGGTTGGCAACCTCAGCCTCATCACGCGCATAAAGCTTTATAAAAGCGCTGTAATCGCGGGGGATGGGGCGTAAGGCTTGCCAATAGAGCGTCACCCCAAACAAGCCATTGGGTGCAACGCGGCTATTGTCGGTATCGACGCGGTAGCCGATCCATCGCATCCCTTCGGCATAGGTTTGCTCGGTGCGAATGAGGTCGGCAGGTAATGCCGACTCGTTGCTTAATTGGGGCGGTGGGGCATAGGCAGGGCGAATATAGAGAAATGGCGCAACCAATGTCAGTGTGGCGAGGGCACACGGGATAAGAAAAGAGATGAGAAAGGCGAAAGGGCGAAGCACGCGAAAGAAATTTTTTATTTTCACGTGTTTCGCCCCTTCGCGTTTCAAAATATGACCGATCTGAGCCAAGCCCAACGCCAACAACACCGAAATCGCCGCAATTGCCGGAAACAATAAGCGGCCTTGGCTGGCATAAGTCAACATGGTCCAGCGCACCAGCGCGGCAAAATTGGCCGATACGATGCCCCAACACAGAAAAACGGAAAATTTAGGATTGACGTTTTGCTTCGCCGCAATCGTAAATCGCAGATCGTAAATCGTAAATAACCAGCCAAGGGCGGCGGCGATCAACATGATTTCAAAGGCGCGATAAACCCAAGTATGCATTGGGATATTGACCGCGCCAAATAACCCCCAATAGGCTTGGTGAAAACCATTCCATTCGCCAATCAAATCCCAAATAGTGGGGACGGGGTTGCGGAAACCGTCGATTTCGGCTTGGATGCGGGTGGCAGAGAAATCGCCATAGAGCATTTGGTTGCGGGCATACCACCAACCCGCCAATACGAAAATGAAGCCAACACACAACGCCATTTGCCCCCAAAAACGGCGTTGGCGCAAAACTTGGGCGATTGTTTGGGCGGTTATGGGTCTAATCGCCCAAACCTGATTGAGCAATAAAGCCGCCGGAATGAGCATGACCGGCACTAATGCCGAAGCTTTGGTGAGTGCGGCGCAACCCAACACCAGCCCAAGCAGCAGTGCCCGCCGTGAGGTTAACCCATCTTGCAGAGCGCGTGTCGCCAATAATAGCGCCAGTGCCGCTAACATGCTGACCAAAGTGTCGTTATTGACCGAGGCGCTGATAAACACAAACATTGGGTTAAACGCTACCAGCGAGGCCGCGACAATAGCAACGTTGGGCGAGGCGAGATTGCGGGCGATGCAATAAGTGCAAATGACGGTGATCGCGCCCATCAGCACCCCCACCAACCGTGCAATATGCACAAATAGGGCTGTGCCGCGCCAAGGGAAATGGTCGGCTAGCATGGGCAGCAGCATATTGTGGTTGTCGGTAGCATCGGCCCGCCCAATATTGTGTTCATGTGGGTTTAGCTGGGCCATTTGCCGAAAATCGCTCAGATCAAACAGTTGGGCCAGCGCTGCCATTGACAAATAATAAAGCGGTGGTTGGCTGCCTTCTTGCTCATAAAACCCCAAGTTTTTGGGGTCTTGCACCGGAAATCCATTGCCCTGCGCATAATGCTCGACCAAGGCAACGTGACGCAATTCATCAGACACCTCAAAAATAGGGCTGCTGACGCTATAAATACCGCCTGCCAAAAGGTATAGCGCCACAATAAGCGCGATTGTGCGGTGATGCCGGATCGTCTTGACCATAAATACACGTCGATTCTAACGGCATTGAACTATTTGCTTTTGGTTATGCTATTTTTACTTAGAAACTCTCATTTTGTAGTAAACTTTAATGATATATTGATATATTGAATTTATATAACTTCTCAATCATTGAGGTTTTCCAAAAAAGACGTAATGCCGAGATCAGTATGGCTTTGCATCTGGAGAGGGCCTGCCATCTTCAGATACAAAGCCATACTGATCTCGGCGAAAATTTATTTTAAATTAACCCAAAATCTAAAAACATTATGTATCGATTTATCACCGACACCCCTAGCGGCTTAAGCCAAGCCCAAGCCCAACAAATTGGCGTTGATGAACTTGTGGCCTCGTTTATGCGTTTTGGCGATGAACAATTTCGCGAAACATTAGATATTACGCTCGAAGAATTTCACACCAAGTTTAAAAATACAGCGGCATTTCCCACCACCTCGGCCCCATCGGTGGGCGATTTTCAAGATGTCTACGAAAAATATAAGGGTGATACCATTATTTCGATTCACCTGTCGCGCGATCTAAGCGGCACGGTTAGCGCCGCCGAAAACGCAGCCCAAATGGTAGGCGGCGATATTCATGTCATCGACTCGCGGAATGTGGCGGCAGGACAAGTATTGCTCATTCAAGAAGCCATTGCATTAGCCAGAGCTGGCAAAACCCCTGCCGAAATCAAAGCGGCTCTCGCCGAAATGATTCCTCGTGTGCGTTTGATTATTGGGCTAGACACCCTCGACAACCTAAAAAAGGGTGGGCGCGTCGGTGGTGCCCAAGCCTTTATTGGCGGTTTATTACAATTTAAACCTTTGTTAGCCATTAAAGACGGTAAATTAGCGCCCTTAGAGCGGGTGCGCACGGCTGCCAAAGTGATGCCACGCTTAAAAGAATTGGCGTTGCAAGACTTGACAGGCAAAAGCAACATTAAACTCATGGGCATTCATACTGGCGCTGGGGCCGAAAGCTCAGCGACCGAATTAGCCAATGACTTGGCCAAGACGCTCAACTTGGGCTATACGCCCATGATCATTGCAGTGGGCGCGTCGGTGGCAACCCATGCCGGGCCGGGTGCGTTTGGTTTGGCCTATTTGGCATAGCGATGACAGCAGACTTCACCCTGATCGGTTTTGCCATTTTGGGCACAATAGTGGGTGGATTGGTTGGCTTGGTGCCGGGCTTGCACGTGTATAACGTGGCAGGTCTGGCACTTTTGCTTTTTTCGTCGGGGCAATTGGGCATATCAGATGAAGCACTGACATTTTTGTTGATTGGTATGACCGTAGGCTGGACCACGCTTAGCCATCTTCCGGCTGTATTTTTGTTTGCGCCAGATGACAGCAGTGTCGTTGCGGTATTACCAGCCACCAAATTTTTGCTGCAAGGGCGTGGGCGCGAAGCCGTGTTGTTGATGGGGGTGGGTGGCTTGGTGGCGACGGCAAACTTGTTATTGCTCGCCCCGTTGCTCGATGAATGGCTGCGACCCATTCGCGCCATCATTCAACCCCACACCCACTGGATGATTGTAGCCGTCATTGCGTTTATGTTGCTGGGCGAATGGCCGCGTGTCGGCGACCGTGAAGCAACCCCATTGCGACGTTTAGCAGCGGCGTGGGGGTATTTGGGGGCTGGACTGCTCACCTTTACCTTAAGTGGGCTGTTTGGCTTGGTACTCATGACCCGTAGCCCACTCGCCATTGAAAATGCTTTTCAAAACCTATTGCCAGCCTTCGTTGGTTTATTTACCTTGCCCGGATTGTTGCAAATAGGGTTAATGGGGTACCCGCCGCCGCCACAAACGCGGCTCACCTTTGATG
>CAZLOF010000222.1:0-7462 GCA_964560745.1 uncultured Thermoflexus sp. | reverse complement strand
CATCGTCGGGGGTTTGATTTACATCGTCATTGGCCCGCACACTCACTAAAACGCGATTCGTGCCCAACATCGTGGTCAAATCCGAAGTGTCATTTACGCCGCTATCCAGAATAGCAACCCCAACCCCTTGGCCTTGCAACAAAGGCAGCGCTTGCCGCAGCCGTGTCAAACCAATCGCATCGCTAAATGCATTTTGGCTACGATTAACCGACTTTAACGCCGCACAATCAAATACGCCAAAATCATAAATACTCCAATTGGCAGTGGGGGCAGAACTGGTTAAGGTGAGGCGCAAATACCGCGCATTGCGCGGGCGGGCGGCAATGGTCGTCACACCGCCGCCTTTTCCATTCGCAATAATGGGTTGTTGCGTCCAATCGGCATCAACATCGGCCACCTGAAATTGATAATCTTGAGCCGGATATTTGCCAGAATCAAACTCAATGGTATCAAACGGGCGTAAAGCACCAAGATCTATTTGAAACCATGTGCCCGAAATCTGACTGCTAACCGACCACTTAGTTTTTAGATCAGCATCGATGGCATTGAGCGGTAACGAATTGGGGGCTGAACTGGTCGCTGCCCAGCCGGGGCGGGGCAATGAATAGCAGTTTGCGATAGGGGATGGGTCTTCTTCTAGATTTATTTTCCAAATTTCAAGCCCAGCAAAATGGGCATAACCACCGCTGCTATTAATATTTAACTCGCCATCAATGATGAGAATACGATAAGGCCCCAATTTTTGCCATGCGCCTTCTGGGCTATTACGCACATTGGCTTGGGCCAACCGCCCCTCAATATCAATATTAAAAGCTTGTGCAGCGCCATATTCCCAACTATACAAAACAACGTCATAAACACCATAAGGCATGTTTTTGACATTAATGCGCGTATTGCCCTTGCTGTCACGAACCCCATCGCGCAACATCGCTGCCATATTGGCACTGGCATTTTGCACGATGCCGCCCGCTTGTGCATATTTTTCGCTCGACCAAGTGACATCGTTCGCATTTTCGCCTTCCCAATTTTGCCCATCAATGGTTAACGCTGAACCACCCAAATTGATGGCACGATAAAAACTGCTGCTCAAAGGGGTGGGTAAAGTAGCTGTTGGGGTTGCTGTGTCTCGAATAATCACTGGGTCTGGCAAAATTACATTGGGGATAGGCGTAGCCGTTACGATTGGGGTAGACGTATCCGTTATGGTTGAGGTCGGGGTCGGGGTCACATCGGCGGACTTGCCTTTTGTCGATAACAATGGAAAATACACGTTATAGGTATTTTTGTCTATTACTGATGTATCGCTCAAATGCACATCACCATCCGGTGATATCCATTTCACCTCTGGCAAAGCCGCTACTGCACGCAATGAACGCACCGGCAACACCGCTGCAAAACCATGAATGATCGACAAATCAAGTGTGAGCTTGCCGCCTAGCCGCTTCACTTCATCTTTTACTTTATTTGAAACCAACTCAGAGCGCGTCTGCACAATGACATCAACTTGTGTCAGTGGTTGGGCCGTTTTAATGAGCGTTTTAAGTTGAGGGTGCAAAACCAGATCGGCAATTTGCCAAATATTAGCAGGAACCCCAAATGAAGAGATGACCAACACCATCACAAGTGTGACCATGCGTGATAAGGTTTGTGAATTTTTCATGTCGGCTTAGGTGGTTCGGCGATCATATGAATGAAAATCATCCACTTAGACCCGTAACTTTGCGTCACTGTCTTTCGACAATTTTGCCGTTTCTGTGCTATCTATGAAGTGCCTGAATATTGCCATTTAATATATCCAGACTATTACCCAGATTCAGTAAATAATAGTAGAAGAAGCCCATCGGCATTACCTCGGTCAAAAGGTGCATTCAAAATACAACAATGTTGTAAGGTTTTGTTGTATCCGCTTAATAATTCAGGGTAAACCCAAAAGATGTAATGTCAAAATCACTATATTCACCATGTTAAACTGAGATGCTGTGGAGATATTAGCAACAACCATGCTGACGCTGCCTACCTTGGGGGCGTTGGCTTTATTTACCACATACTTTGATACCGGGCGCAACCTAAGCTTATTAACCCGCTGGGGCATATCAGTTGGTGTATGTCTGATTGCATTTGTATTAGCATGGTCACTCCCATTGCTTGCCAATACCGAAATCTTAATCGGCAATTGGTTCCCTATTTCAGTGACGTTTGCGCCACTGGTCATTCATATCACCCCCGAGGGCACAGCCCTTGCCATAACCATTACGGCGATCATGGCAGCCAAAGCGTTTAACCAACATGAACAAATCGACCCACTCATCACCATACGTTATGCGGCATTGGGGTTGGCAGCGCTGTCAAACAACCTCGTCACCATGCTGATCGGCATCGGGTTAAACGATGCCATGACCATTCTCGCCGCCCTGCGTGACACCAAACACCCTGAGCGTGTATTGCCGCCTGCCATTATGAGTGCCATCTCGCTCACGCTGATTTTTTCGTCTATTTTGGTCTATAGCAGCGGCAACCAAAGTTTATATTACCCATTGGTTAATTTGTCTGAACGGGCGGCTATGTTAGCCTTAGTCGGCTGTTTGCTCAGGTTTATCCCCATCCCCTTTACCCTTGGCCGCACAATGGTGCAATCAAGCACGATCGGCGGTTGGATTTTGCTCATTCAGTTCGCCAAACTCAGCCCCATTCGCATCAGCAATAGCCTCTTGCTACTTTACTTGTCATGCGGATTACTCTTGCTGATCATTAGCATTCTTGCCACCAAGCGCGGCAACGCTTTTGCAGGATTAACGCTCGGGGCGCTTTGTTTGTGTTTGCCCACACTTTTAGTTGGGCAGCCTATTTTGCTGACAGCGGCGGCCATTACATGGCTGCTCGGCACCACACTCATCGGCATCCAATTCCCATCGGCCAACCAACTCACCCGCCGCAAATTGCGCTGGAGTTTGTTTTTTGCCCGCGCATGGGGTGGGCTTAATTTGCTGGGGTTCCCACTTACAGCTGGGTTTATTGCCCACACCGGCATGTGGTCGATCTTAATCAATCGCCCACGCGGGCTAATTTATTTAGCCATTTGGTTTTTGGCGCAAAGCCTCTTGGTCCTAGCCACCTTACGGTTAATGGATTTTAGGTCTTTTCGCCAAAATGAAACAATTAACCCAACTAACTATGAATTTCCATTGCCAATACAACGAATTGCGGCATTGGGAGCCATTTTAAGCCTCGGCTTACCGTTACTTGTGCTTGGCATTTACCCACAATTGATCGAGGCCACATCGCTGATTGATAACCTTGGGCAAAATGGCTTACAAGGTTGGAGCCTGTGGATTGCCAGTATTGGTATGGGGATTTTATTATGGGTGACTGAACCCCGTTGGCGACACCTGATTGGCGAGCGTGATGTTTCGTGGGGCACATTGGTCATTCGTGACGAAATTGCAACTTTTCTCAGCCTAAACTGGTTGGGCACATTAATTCAAGGGGCACTCCGCCGCATTGCTGCGCCATTCAGCTATTTTTTTACTATTTTTGAAAGCGATGGCGCACTCATTTGGGCGGTCATCATTGTTTTACTCGCGGTGCTCATCACCTTTCGCCCCTCACCATGACCCATTTCACCCCCCACCAGCGTTGGTTGATCATTGGCACAAGCCTTGTTATAGGTCTTGCTCTGATTTTGCCTGCCAATGTCATCCAAATTTTTGACCTGGTTGGTTATGCCGTATGTCATCGCATCCCCGAGCGATCCTTCATCATCGGCGGCAACCAATTGCCCATGTGCGCCCGCGACACAGGCATGTTTGGGGTGGCACTGTTGGGCGTGCTAGGCGTAGCACTCACCCAAACCCAACGTTTTGCCCAATTCCCCAAAACCCGTTACCTCATTTTGTTAGCCCTTGGCGCCCTCACTTGGGCAGTCGACGGCTTTAATTCATATTTGTTATTGGCCACAGGCCGAATTTTGTGGTATATGCCCCAAAATTGGTTACGCCTTGTTACCGGCGCATTCATGGGCGCAGCCGTCAGCGCTTTGGTGGTTCCATTGTTTAATGCCTCGGTTTGGCAACCAAACTTGCGCAGCAACACTTCCCACCTTCGCTCGTGGCGCGATTTATTTTTTGTGTGGGGCATTGCCCTGACCTGGGTGTTATTGGTGCTGTGGCAACAACCAATGCTTTATGGGCTTTATACCAGTGTTTCGGCCTTGGGCACTATCATGCTTTTAACCGTGGTAAATGGGTTAATTGTGCTATTGTTAATGGGCCGCGAGGCCCAAGTAACGGCGTGGTCGCAAATGACCAAACCCCTGTTGATTGGCTTTGCCTTAACCTTAACCGAAATTGCCCTCATTGTCGCCTTGCGCACATGGCTAACACAACAATTAGGGTTGCCATTTTAACTTGACAATGTCAAATTAAGAATCAATAGCCAAGAATTAAGATGAAATTGCCGAGCAAACAATTTGAAAAAATCGTATGGGATGCCTATGACAATCTGCCCCAACGCATCCGCTCACAAATTCACAACCTCGAAATCTTAATCGAACGCCAACCCTCGCCTAAAGATTATGCCGAAAACGATATCCCAGATGACGAAGATTTGTTTGGCCTCTATATCGGCGTGCCCCTTACCGAGCGAGCCTTTGGCTACGATCTGACCTTACCCGATCAAATCATCATTTTTCAACGCCCACACGAAGACGAGTGCGACAGCCTTGCCGAACTCAAGGCCGAGGTCACCCGCACCTTGCGACATGAAATCGCCCATTACTTTGGCATCAGCGATGCCCGTTTGGATGAATTGGGCGCATATTAATTTGGCAATGTGATATTGTCAAACATCCCACCCCTCCACCCTTTGCCCGATTCAAGCATCGTTGCAAGCTTCTATACTAAATGTGAGAAAAACTATGGCTGTAATACGGCGCAATATATTAGCCGACGAGGTCGCTTGCCAACAATACATACAGGGCGTAAAACGATTAAAAGCCGAATTCCTCGGACCCAGCACCATTGATATCCGGATTGATGGCCCCGCCCAAGCGGTCAGCACCTACGATTTATTCGTGGCTTGGCATCACATCGCCATGAATACCTTCACCCCGCCCGATCAAACTGATCGCAATGCTGCCCATCGCGGGCCAGCCTTTTTGCCTTGGCATCGGTTTATGCTGGTCTTATTTGAGCAACAATTACAGCGCATATTAGACAACCCAGAATTTGCCTTACCCTATTGGGATTGGGCCGCCGACGGGCAATTAAGCACCTCGCAGCAAACCCAAGCCGCCATTTGGCAAGCCGAGTGTATAGGCAACTCAGGCGCACCCGTCGCCAATGGCCCTTTTGCGTTCAATATCGACGACCCCGATTCGTGGCGAGTACGCATCGAATCGGCAGGCAATGGGCAAATGCGGCAAACCGAGCGTGGGCTACGACGTGCCCTTGCGGCAAACCCAAGCGTGCGTGGGCTACCAACCAAGGCTCAAGCCATTAGTGCGGTCGCCCTCACCCCTTACGATGCCCCGCCTTGGAACTCAAATGCCAGTGGGTTTCGTAACCGATTAGAGGGTTGGCGTCCCCTTGCCAGCGCCCCGGGCATGAATAATCGCGTGCATGTTTGGATTGGCGGCGATATGCTGCCTTCAAGCTCGCCAAACGACCCCGTGTTCTATCTTAGCCACTGCAATACAGATCGATTGTGGGAGGCATGGCTACAGCGCAATAACCGCATTTATTTGCCAGCCCAAAACGCCACCGAAACCCTACAAGGCCACCGCATTGATGACCTTATGACATCCCTTGTCTCTGAACCCAGCACCCCACGCCAAATGTTAGATTTAACATCGGTCTATAACTACGACACGCTAAGTTAATGGTTAGTGGTCAATGGTTAATGGTTAGTATTAATGAGCAACTAATCATTAACCATTGATCATTAACCATTGATCATTAACCACTAACCATTGACCATTAATTCAAATCTGCCATCTTTTGCTCAATAATCGACACCAACTGTTTGGCGCGATGTGCATAGGTGTAATGCCCCAAGGTGCGGCGCTGGCCTGCCGCCGCAATCGCCTCACGCTCGGCCTCGTGATCAAGGTAATATCGAATGAGTTCTGCCGCTTCGTCAGGGCTGCGATAAGCCAATACCTCACTGCCCGGCGTAAACAATTGCGGCAAATTATCGCGCCAATCGGTCACCAACAACGTGCCAACGCCGGTCGTCTCAAACAATTTGCCATTCGAGGCATGAGTGGGCGATGAATCGGCGTGAATATTGAGCGCAATTTTAGAATCGCGCAAAACCTGAAACATGGGCAACCCAAACACCGATGGTTTCAGCAGTGGCTTTAGCTTAGGGTTGATGGGGCGCATGGCTTGCCGAGCATATTTAGCGACCAAATTCAAACCCGGCACTCGGTCGATATGTTGGCGCGAAACCCCATGCGCCTGCGCCCACATCAATGCGTCGAATGCGCCATTGCGCAGCCACCATTTCACATCATCACGCCAAGTTAAATCATAGCTTGGCGAAAAAATCTGCAAATCGACCTTCAAATCAACCAAACGCTCTAAAATTTGCTCGCGCTCTAAATGAAATTGGCTATTACGCACCAGCGAGCCAATAAACGTCATCTCAATATAGCGTTTGCGGGTTTGCAAATGGGTCAAAATCCGTGCATCAAACCCATGATCCAAGTGTTCGGCGCGAAAGCCTTGCGCCCGCAACCGTTGTACCGATTCTGGCGCACAACTCACAAACAAATCGACATGATGCCACACCCCAGATGGAAACAAAGCACTACCCACAATGGTAAACACCAGCCGAATACTCGGTGCGGCCTCGCGCACACGCAACAATTCGGCCTCGTCATGCTCCTCATACATCAACACGTCGGGCCTAAATTGCCGCGCTTGCTCGGCGGCAATGTCACCTAATGGCAAATTGGGGTCAATGCCATGCTCACGCGCCCATGCCCGTTGCATCGCCTCGGCATTTACTGTCACCTCAAGCACCTCATGCCCGAGTGGGGTAATGACCGGTGTCCACAAATCGCACAAATAAAACAAATCTCGGTCTAGCCCGGCCTTGTGTTCGGCATAAGTCGATTGTGTATTTAATTGTGGATGCGCAAGATAAAACTGCCGCAAAAATTCGGGGTAGGCCGAGGTAAGTTTGAGAATGCGCATAGCGATTAGGCTATTCAAGCTATACCAAGAAAAGGTCAAAACTGAGGAAATGCCGATCTCACTATATGGCGATGGGCTATGCCCATCGCCATATAGTGAGATCGGCGAAAACCATATTGTTGAGCCTTTCTTCGTATAAAGTAATAGAGTACGATACTAAGCCCACCCTAACCCCTCCCAAATGGAGGGGGTTAGGGGTGGGTCATTTGTGCATAAATCCAGCGATACGTCCGCTCCATGCCATCTTCTAAACGGGTATCGGGCTG
>CAZLOF010000221.1:0-7471 GCA_964560745.1 uncultured Thermoflexus sp. | reverse complement strand
AAAAACGCGGGTCAACTGTGTCGGCCTTATTAAGCGCAAAAATGACCGGGCGATCAAGCCCAGCAATGCGTTTGGCGACGTTGTGGTCATCTTCGGTGGGTGAATGGCTGATATCGACGACGAACAAAACGGCATCACAGTCGGCCAGTGCTTCATCGACTTCGCGCATCATCACTTTATTGAGTGAATGACGCACCTCGTGCACACCCGGTGTGTCGACAAACAAAATTTGGGCTTCGGGGCGGGTGAGAATGCCCAAGATGCGGCGGCGCGTGGTTTGCGGCTTGGGCGACACAATTGCCACCTTATGCCCGATCAGGGCATTGACCAAAGTCGATTTGCCGACATTGGGCTTGCCCACCACAGCAATATAGCCTGATTTATGATCTGTGGTCAGTTCACGAACCGATTCACCCAAAAACGCCGCAACGATGTCTTGATTGTCGTTATCATTTTTATGGTCGATATATTGAGTGATGACATGTTTATTATTGTCATCGTTGTTTGCGCGGGCGGAATTTTTTGATGTTGTAGTTTTAGTCACAGTCTGTTTTATCGCTTATGGTTGAGGGGATGCCAATCTCACTATATCACCCTCAGCAAAGCTGAGGGTGATATAGTGAGATTGGCTAATATCAATTCGGTTGTAAATGATTGCGCGTTTGCTCAAACGCCTCTAAAATTTTATAATAGCCAGTGCAGCGGCATAAGTTGCCGCTAATGGCTTCTTTCACCTGCCCATTGGTTGGCGATGCATTTTCGGCAAACAAGGCCACACCCGACATAATAAAGCCGGGGGTGCAATAACCACATTGCACGGCGGCGCAATCGATAAACGATTGTTGCAATGGATGAAGTTGCGCATCTTGAGCGCTCACGCCTTCGATGGTGACAATATCGGCCCCAGCGGCGCGGGGGGCTGGCACAAGACACGACATCACGGCCTTGCCATCGAGCAACACGGTGCAAGCGCCACATTCACCTTCGGCACAGCCCTCTTTTGTGCCAATGAGGCCGCAATCTTCGCGCAGCCAACGCATCACGCTTTTGTCGTGGGCGTGTGGTGGGATGGCATAGTCGCTGCCATTAACTTTGGCGCTGGCGTTGGCGCTGCCAGTGCTGGCATGGGCATCTGCAGATACCAATAAGGTTGGGGGGGCCCAATTTGCCTCACCGGATGCCAATTGTCGTAAGGCACGCTCAACCAGCACCCCAACCATGTCATGCCGATAGCTGGCAGATGAACGTATATCGCTGATGGGGGTGACGGCGGCTTGGGCGAGTTGGGCAGCGCGGTTGACGGTGAATTCACTGAGCGGGTTGCCGACCAATGACAACTCGGCCTCTTTGGCGCGTTTGATGGTGGGGGCGACTGCACCCAAGGCGATGCGAACATCGGTGATGGCGGGGGCGGCGCTGGCGCTGCTAGCACCGCCGTCATCGGCGGCAATCAGGCCAGTGGAGGCTAATTCGAGCACCACAGCGCAATTCACCACTGAGATGGCTTGGGCGCGGCGTAAGCCTAGCTTTAAATAAACCCCACGCTGATTGGGGTTTAAGGCCTGAAATGAAATCTCGGTCATCATTTCATCAGGTTGCATAACGGTTTTGCGCACCCCCAAATAAAATTCTGACAAGGCCACTGTCCGCGTACCGCGCACCGATTGCAAACTCACTTGGGCATCAAGTGCAATGAGGGCGGTGATGGTGTCATTTGCGGGTGAGCCGGTGATGAGGTTGCCGGCCACCGTGGCGCGGTTGCGAATTTGGGGTGCGCCGACTTCGCGGCAGGCCAAGGCCAAGGGGGTGGCGTGTTCAACACATAGTGTCGATGCCACCACATCATTATGAGTAACCAAGGCCCCAATATGAATAACACCAGCTTCGTCGTGGCGAATGGTGTTTAGATCGGGCAAGCGCGAAATATCGATGAGCGCACAAGATTTACGCACCCCGCGTTCAAATTCGATCATTAAATCGGTGCCACCGGCGATTAAACGTGGCAGTGCAGTCTGATTCGCTTGGCTGACCTGCACTTGATCGGCAAGCAAATGAATTGCTTCATCGCGTGTTTCTGGAGAAAAATATTGAGTCCACATATTGGTAGAGAGCCAAGAGCCAAGAATTGATAGTTGGGAGTTGAGAGTCGCTATGTCTTTTATCTGTAATCTTTATTCTCAACTCTTTATTCTCAACTCTTAACTCTTAATTTTGTATTCTTGATTCTTAATAAAGTTCATGAAGTATAAATGACCTGATGTAACATTTACCCCATGTCGCTGACCAATATTATCAAGGGATTGTTGCGGACGATGCGCCCAAAGCAATGGGTGAAGAATGGCTTTGTCTTTTTGCCTCTTGTTTTCGATTTTAAAATGTTTGTAACAAGGCCGCTGGTAAATACGCTGGTAGGGTTTATCGTGTTATGTGCATTATCGTCGGTGGTCTATCTTATTAATGATGCGGTCGATGCACCCCAAGATCGGTTGCACCCCAAAAAGAAAAACCGCCCGATTGCCAAAGGCATTGTCTCCATTCGGCTTGCTATTAGTTGGGCCATTGTTTTGGGCGTTTTGTCGTTAGCATTGGCTTTTTGGCTGAATACTTTGTTTGGGGTGGTGGCCGCCACTTATTTAGCCATGCAAATTGTCTATAGTTTTGTGCTAAAACATGTGGTGTTGGTCGATGTGTTTGTCATTGCCATTGGGTTTGTGTTGCGGGTGGTGGCAGGCATTCCCTTGGTCGATGCCGAGCGTTTTTCACCTTGGCTATTTGTTTGCACGCTTTTTATGTCATTATTGTTGGGTTTTGGCAAGCGCCGCCAAGAAATTGTAGAATTAAAGGGCAGCAGTAGTACTCGTGCTATTCTGAGCGAATACAATCTATCGCTACTAGATCAAATCATCCCAATCATTACAGCGGGGTTAATTGTTTCATATTCGTTTTATACCTTTTCAGCACCGCAATTGCCGTCAAATCATGCCATGATGATTACGATTCCGGTAGCGATGTATGGCTTGTTTCGATATTTATATTTGGTGCATGTGCGCGGTGAGGGGGGCGCCCCCGATGAATTATTATTTCGTGATCGCCCCTTATTATTGGCGACGCTGTTATTTTCGTTGATTGCGGTGTTGGTGTTATATGTCTTTCGATAGGGTGCAACGTAGTGCGTGTGGCAAAGTAATTTTATGTGGCGAGCATTCAGTGGTATATGGTCGTCCGGCCATTGCATTGCCTGTTTCTCATCTACGCACCCAAGCCAGCATATGGGCCAATTACCCATCTTTGCCAGCCGATGACGCTGAAGCCTCTTGTATTGATATCATTGCACCCGATATTAATGCCCGTTTTAAACTACATACACGCCCACAACACCCACTTTCGCGCATTGTGCAATTGACCACCGAATTTGTGGCCCAACACCCGCACCCCATCGCCGGTATCCCTCAACGCGCTACCCAGCCGACCTTAAATTGTCGCTACTCGCTCAAAGTGCGCTCCGAAATACCCGTTGGGTCACATTTGGGCAGTGGCGCAGCAGCATCGATGGCCTGTGCGCGGGCGGTGGCCGAATATTGGGGGCATGAATTAGCGCCCGCCGATGCCAGCGATTTGGTGTATGAGATCGAAAAAATTCATCACGGCACACCCAGCGGTATCGATAACACCGTGATTGCCTATGAACAGCCAGTGTGGTTTGTAAAAGGCGAGCCACCTCATGTGTTGAGCGAGCTTGATATTGATTTTGAGCACGATTTAACGTTGGTCATTGCCGACACGGGTTTATCGGCCCCCACCAAAATGGTGGTGGCGGCGGTGCGGGCCAATTGGCAAAAAGACCCAGCAACTTATGAGCGTTATTTTGACCAAATTGCCGCGTTGGTAAAACACGCCCGCGAGGCGTTGCAACACAATGATAATCACATTCTTGGCAAGCTGATGACCGAGAATCACAGCATTTTGCGGCGCATGGGCGTGTCGTGTCTCGAATTAGACCATCTGTGCATTACGGCCCAGCGGGCTGGGGCGTGGGGGGCCAAACTATCGGGCGGGGGGCGCGGTGGTAATATGATCGCGCTGGCACGAGATCATCATCATGCGCGTTATTTGCGGCGGCAGTTGCTGCTTTCGGGCGCAAAGCGGGTATGGATTACGTGATTGCGTAGGCATCTATAATACCCTTCGTGTTTGGTGGCCGTCAAATTAGCCTCGATTCATTTATCGCAAAAGCCCAAGGCTTTTGGGAACAAAAAGACAGCCTAAACACCAAAAAGACAAGTTGGGCGCTGCGCATCGTAACGTTTTTGACGCATTTATTCGGCTTTGCTTATGTTGCGTTGTTATGTGCCGATCTGCAACGGGTCACACTCTCTTCTTCACAAACCACCTTTTCAACCCTGTTATTACCTGCCTTGGCCTTTGTCGTGGTGTTGATTGGACTGAGCAATACATGGATCAACACTCATATGCAGTCGTTGGCTGTTTTACATTTGCCAGCGCGAATTGAGGTGTTGTTTTGGCGCAGTTATTATGAATGTAACCGCGCCCGTGCGCATATACAGGCTTTTATTGAGGCTGCCGGTGATTACCCACGCATGGTATTGCCCAAATGGTCCGATTTGCCGCTGATGGTAGAACTGCAATCGTGGTTGCACGAATTGACATGCGATTGCCAATCTATCTCGATTCGCACCTTGCCCCTTTTGCTCGATACCCGTGAGTGCCTCACCGACTCACCTGCCCCCTTATTTTGCTTCACCCGCACCCCCCGTGCCGTTAATCTGCTGTGCTGAAGAATTGGAGGCTTGAGGATTAGGGATTAGAGATTACAAAAAATTATCTTAATCCTCAATCCTCAATCCCTAATTCCTAATTCCCAATCCTTTCAGCACAGGAGATTTATTATGTCAACCTATGGACAGGTCGATCAACGACTCGAAAACAAATTAAAAGATTTATATCGGCTGCACAAAGAACGTGCGGCAAAAATTGATTGGAGCTATCACAGCTTTTTACCACTCGAAATTGTGAGTGGCAAATTCCCCGTGCGCGGCATCAAACCCATCCCCACGACTGGTGATGAAAATATGCCCCGCGAAGATTTGTTTGAACGCGATATTATGGCATCGCGGGTTAAATTGAAGTATGACCCTGCCACCCAGCCACTTAGCTGGGAAACTTATTTGGCGGTTGAGACGGCTCTGCTCACCGAGGTCAATTTGCCTTGGTTTACCACCGAGCTTTACAACACCTTTAAAGGTTCTTTGCAAGTGTTAGTCGATTTTGTGCATACCTGGACCTCTGAAGAAGATCAGCACAGCGACTTGTTAGAGACTTATTTGCTGCTTACTGGCAATGGCGATGTGTGGGAACGGCGCAAATTGCGCAAACAAGTGGTCGAAGGCGGTTTCGAGACCGGCCTCAAAACCCCGCTCGAGACGATGGTTTACACCTCGATTCAAGAACGCGCCACGATGGTGTTTTATTTAAATGTGGCCCAAGCCTGCGAAGCCGAAGACCCAGCCTTGGCGCGGGTATTGCGACGGCTGGCGCGTGATGAAACACTGCACTACACTTTTTATCGCGATGCCACCAAAGCCCATCTTGAGATCAACCCCAATTTGGTTGAATTAGTAACCAGCACCATGCTGCAATTTGAAATGCCCGGACGCGGGATGCCCGACTATAAGCTGCGCATGGAAATCATTGCCAAAAATGTGCATTATGGGCCAGCCGAATATTACACGCAAGTGGTGGATGAATTGATGAAATATTGGGATATTAAAAACTTGCAGCCGACTTACCCTGAGGCGCGTGAGGCCCAATTGAAGGCGTTACAGCATCATGACCGGCTTGGGCGTATTGCCCAACGCCAAATGCGCGAGCGTCAACGCACCATCACCCCCACCGTCGATGAAATGCTCGACGAGCATAATTTCCGCATCAAGCAGGCCGGCAACCCCGCTGAAAAATTGGGGCTCGCCCCCAATGGCAATATTATGACAGTAAATTAAGTTTTGCGGATGACACGATATGCGCTCTGCCTCCGGCAGAGCGCATATCGTGTCATCCGCAGGTCTCTCTTTTCGCACAAGTAAAATAGAGCATCGCTTTTGCGCGATGCTCTATTTTATGAAAAGCATTATTATTTATACAGATGGCGGCTGCGACCCTAACCCGGGGGCTGGGGGCTGGGGCGTGGTGTTGCTGTATAAACAACACCGCAAAGAATTATGTGGTGGCGAGCGTGAAACGACCAATAACCGTATGGAACTGATGGCAGCCATCAATGGCCTTGGTGCGTTGGTAGAGCCATGCGAAGTAACGCTTTACACCGATTCAGAATATTTGCGCAATGGCATTACCAAATGGATGGCGAGTTGGAAGCGCAATGGCTGGCGCACCGCCAACAAAGAGCCGGTAAAAAACCAGCCTTTATGGCAAGAATTAGATGCACTGTGCCAAAAACATGTCATCAATTGGAATTGGGTGCGTGGGCACACTGGTAATACCGAAAATGAACGTTGTGATCAATTGGCACGATTAGGCCGCCAACAAGCCTTGGCCGCGAGCAAAGTATGAGCAATAGAACCCAAAATAAAGTGGTCATTATTACCGGCGGCGCCCAAGGCATTGGCTTTGGCTGTGCCGAAATGTTAGCGTGTGAAGGCGCACAAGTTGTGATTGCCGACATTAATGTCGAAAAAGGCGAGGCTGCCGCTGCCGCCATTCGGGCGCAAGGGGGCGAAGCTATTTTTCGGCAGGTAGATGTGTTAAAAGAAAGCGATTGCGCCGCGCTGGCCGATTTTGCGTATCAGCATTATGGGCAATTGCATGGGCTAATTAATAACGTTGGCTATTATGCGCGGGTCAGCCTTGAGCAAACCACCACCGAATTGTGGGATCTTTATCTCAATTTAAATTTGCGCAGCGCCTTTTATTGTTGCAAATTTGCCATTCCCTATATGCAAAAAAGTGGCAGCGGCAGCATCATTAATATTGGCTCAATTCATGGCATTCAACCTGCCAGCAATATTGTGGCCTATGGTGTTGCGAAAGGCGGGCTATTGTCGCTCACCCGTTCATTGGCTGGCACTTACGCCGCAGATCGTATCCGCGCCAATTACGTCATTCCCGGTTGGGTGTTGAGCGAAAGCGAGATTGCTTTGCACGAAAGTTTGGGCTTGCCCGAAGCTGAACTCCGCGCCAAAGGGCCATCGCTGCCGCTGGGGCGGCACCAAACCCCGCAAGACACCGGCCACACCGCCGTTTTTCTCATCTCCGATGAATCTTCCCAAATCACCGGCACGATCTTCCACATCGATGCTGGTGCAACGACGTTGCCGCTGAGGTGAGTGGAAAGTGCAAAGTGCAAAGTAGAAAGTGCAAAGTGTAAAGTTATGATTTCTAATTTTTAGTGACGTTTTATTTTTGTTAATTGGACTTTTTTTTTTATAATTTTTAATTT
>CAZLOF010000220.1:0-7481 GCA_964560745.1 uncultured Thermoflexus sp. | reverse complement strand
GGGGCGGTGTTTTGGCAAATGATGCGCCCAGTGTCAAATTCGGCATCCGTCCAGTGCATCGTGGCCCCCATCGTATGATACCCCTCATAAAACAGGCGCAATGGGTTGGGGCCGCGATAGGCAGGCAATGGGGTGGGGTGCAAATTAATCGCGCCTAGCCGTGCTGTTTGAATGATTTCGGGCAAGATCAAATAGGGAAAGCTAAACGAGATGATGAGATCGGGTTTTAGCTCGCGAATAAGGGGCAGCGCAACCGTGCGTAAACGGGTGGTAACCAGCACGTCGTGTTCGGGCTTTATTTGGGCCAATACATCTTTATACGAGTCGGTGCGCCGTTTGCTTGGCCCGGGCGTGGTGACGACCAATGCAATTTTGTTGCCAGTTTGCTCGGCCCAGGTTTGGGTTAACCCAAAGGCCACGCCAAGGTTGTTAAATGTAACAATGCGAAGCGGTGTGTTTGACATGCTCATATGTTATCTTATTTTAAGACTATAATGAGAATTGTTATACTATATCCGATAAGGTGTTTGAAATATAGTTGTCCGGATAAATCTTTTATAAAAATGTGATATGCCGATTTAGTGAAATCGGCGAAACCTCTGGAAAAGAATATTCTGGATAACTATATCATTACGAGTGTAAATTGTTTTTCGATAAGGTGTGTGATAGCCGCATAGCAAGACAGGAGGAAGATACGTTGGCAATTGCAAAACAAATGTCGCCCGCACAAAGCAAAGACGCAGGCAAATTGGCGGCCTTGTTGGGGGTAAAAACCCGTTTTCAGGTGAATGGGGCTTTATGGGGCTATATTTTTGCCCTGCCTTGGATCATTGGTTTGATCGTATTTTGGTTGGGGCCAATTTTTGCCTCGCTCTATTTTAGTTTTACCGAATACGACATTATTAGCGACCCCAAATGGGTTGGCACGGCCAATTATGTCAAGGCTTTTACCAATGACCCACAATTTTGGCCGTCATTGGGGAAGACGTTTTATTTCACCATCTTATTTGTGCCCACCACAATTATTGGCTCATTATTATTGGCGATGTTGCTCAACCAAAAATTGTATGGGACCAACATCTTTCGCACCCTCTTTTTTATTCCTCATTTAGTGCCGGCGGTTGCGATTGCGGTGGTATGGTTATTTCTCATGCAGCCGCGCTTAGGGCCAATTAACACCTTTTTGCGTTCAATTGGGGTTGAAAACCCGCCCCTGTGGTTGGGGTCATCTGATACGGCCTTAGAGTCGGTGACACTGATTAACGTATGGGCGGCGTTGGGCGGCAACAATATGCTTATTTTCTTGGCGGCCTTACAAGGTGTGCCACAAGATTTTTATGAGGCCGCCGAGATCGACGGTGCAAGCACCAGCCAAAAATTCTGGAAGATCACGCTGCCGCTCATCAGCCCATCGGTATTTTTTGTCTTAATCTTGACCATTATTGCTGCGCTGAAAGTCTTTACCACTGCCATGATCGCCCCACAAACGCCGGGCGGGCCATCAAATGCAACTTGGTTTATTTTGGTGCATATTTATCACGAGGCATTTTTATACTTGCGCATGGGCTATGGCAGCGCCTTGTCTTGGGTGTTGGCGGTTATTTTGATCGTATTTACCATTATTCAAAACGTTACCTCGAAGCGCTGGGTGTATTATGAGAATGAGTAAACCTGCTTTTAACCCCGTGCGTTTCTCGCGCAATCTTGTGCTGTATGCCATATTAATGGTTTTGGTTGTGATCTTTGGCTTTCCATTATTATGGACACTCAGTGCTTCGCTTAAGACGATTCCAGAATTTTCCCAATTCCCACCGGCGTTGTTCCCCAAAAGCCCACAATGGATTAACTATTGGACGGTATTGAATACGCCGCGTGTGCCGGTATTGACATGGTTGATTAATTCGAGCATTGTGGTGATTTTGACGACCATTGGCACAACCCTGACTTCGGCTTTGGTGGCCTATTCATTTGCCCGCTTTAATTATCGTGGACGCGATTTTCTATTTTTGCTCACGTTGGCGACGCTCACCTTGCCTGCGCAGGTGACGCTGATTCCACAGTTTATTTTGTTTTTTAAGCTGGGCATGATCAATACGCTGTATCCGTTATGGGTTCCGTCCTGGTTTGGGGGTGGGGCTTTTGGCATTTTTATGTTGCGCCAATTTTTTAAAAGCATCCCGCGTGATCTGGATGAAGCTGCCTTAATTGATGGGGCTGGTTATCCGCGTATTTTCTGGTCGATTTTGTTGCCGCTGCTTGGCCCGGCTCTTGCGACCTTAGCCATCATCACCTTTATCGCCAGTTGGGGCGATTTTCAAAACCCGCTGCTTTATCTCAACTCGCCCGATAAATTTACCATCTCGATTGGTTTGCAGTTTTTTAACGTATCACCCGAAGTCGGCGGGGTGCCCATGCGGCACTTGCTGATGGCGGCCTGCGTGATGTCAATGATTCCCACCGTCGCTATTTTTTTCATCGGTCAGCGCTATTTTGTGCAGGGCGTGGTGATGAGTGGGCTAAAAGGTTGAATTAGTGGAAAGTGAAAAGTGGAAAGTGAAAAGTGGAAAGTGAAAAGTGAAAAGTAAGGTTTAGTCTTTACACTTTACGCTTTGCACTTTCTACTTTCTACTTTGCACTTTGCACTGAATAATTAGAGGAGTAAAAAAAATGAGTAAATTAACAAGAAGACAGATTTTAAGAGGGGCCGCCACCGTAGGGATGGGGGCAGTTGGGGCCGGGTTGTTGGCAGCTTGCCAAAGCGCACCCACCCCCGCGCCCGCCGCCGCACCTAAACCCGCCGAACCCGCCGCCAAGCCAAATGCGCCCGCTAGCAATGCCGAATTGAAGCTACAAGCCTCGGTGGTGCCGCTTGGCCTTATGGCGATTGAATTTGGCAAGCGCTTTCAACAAGATAAAGGGATTAAGGTTACGGTCGAAGAGACCATTTATGCCGAAATTGAGCAGAAAACCCAAACTGGCTTTATCTCTGGAACCCTGCAAGATGTGGTGTATGGTCACCACCGCTGGCTATTTACCAACTTCTTAAAGGGCATTTATTTGGCGATTGATAACTACATCAAGTCAAGCCCGCCCGATAATTTTGGCGACATTTCACCCAGCCTCATGGCCGGTAATTCTTTGGATGGCAAGAATTTCAGCTTGCCCGATGTCGTGCATCCGGGTGGCAATATTGTTGTTAGCTATAACAAGAATATCCTCAAGGAAAAAGGCTTGGCTGAGCCAAAAGCCGGTTGGACCTTTGATGATTGGACCAAGTTGGCAAAAGCTGCTGCCGACCCCAAGAAGGGCATTTTTGGTATGACATTGGATGCCGATAACGCATTGCACTATTACAGCAACTTGTCGCGCAGCTTTGGCGAAAAATCGGGGCGCGATGGCTGGTTGTTGGATGAAGAAGGCAAAAAGATCAGCTTTAACTCAGCCGCGCACAAAGAGTTTGGCGAATGGTATGCGCAATTGAAGGCCGACCGCATTGTGGCTCGTGTTGCCGACTTTATCGACAAGTCGTCGCTTAACATCTTTACCGCCGGATTGTCGGCCACCCATGCTGGTATTGTCGGCAGTGTGGCAGAGGCATTGTCAAAAACCGCCGGTAAATTTGACATGGCTGCGGTCTTGTTGCCAGTTGGCCCCAAGGGTCGCCAAGGCACGTGTTATTCGGGCAATCAATGGATGATTAATGCCAAAACGAAGTATCCGGCTGAATCGTGGGAATTGATGAAGTATTTGTCATCGACCGAAGCCGGGGTGTATTTGGTGACTGAAGGTAAAGTGCAGCCCAATGGTCGCAAGTCGGCGTGGGCCGACCCACGTGTCACCAAGGTCAACCCGATGTTTAGCGTCGCCGCCGATTTGTTGGCCGCCGGGGTCGAGAAGTTCCCGATGCCAAACAATACGCGCTTTACCGAGGCCAACAACGCCTTTGCCGCCGAAGTCGATCAGATTTGGGAAGGCAAGAAGAAGTGGGCCGATCACGCGCCTGAGGTTGACAAGAAGGTGCAAGCCGTCTTGGATTTGGCACGCCCGTAAGTCGTTTTTTATTGAAATGGTATCTTTTCAATAAAGTGGGTCAAATAAAATAAATTTTTGGCAAAATCACGCTAGGGTTGTTGGTGGCATGGGCAAAACCCATGCCATCAACAACCCTAGCGTGATTTTGATATTATGTTTTTGGGGTTTACCCTGTAGTGATGTTTGAGACTCACACGGACGCATGATGTTTACACCAATCATCTTTGTCGTTTTGTTTATTACCCTCGTGCTGCCGCTGACGCTTTATGTCGGTTCATTAGATTGGTCGAGAAAGCACACGAAAAAAGTGACAAGCCTGCCCGAATTTTCGACCAAAGCCGATTCGGGCCAATATCGCTTAAAGGCCAATGGCTTTGAGTTTGTGCTGCGGGTGGCGGGGCTACAAAACACCGGCCAAAACTTAATCCTGCTGCACGGTTTTCCCGAATCATCGTTGATGTGGCAGGCCTTGCTCGATCAAGCGGCTCAAGCTGGGTATCGGGTTGTGGCTTTTGACCAACGCGGCTACAGCCCGCTGGCGCGGCCCAAAAACATCAGCAATTATCAATTGGCGGACTTGTCGGCAGATGTGTTGGCGGTGGCCGATGCGGTCGGCTTCGCGTCATTTCATTTGGTTGGGCACGATTGGGGGGCAGTGGTCGGTTGGCTGACAGTGATGAACCAGCCGCAGCGGGTTCAAACATGGACGGCGCTTTCTATTCCGCATATTGGGGTGTTCTTTGATGCTGTCATCAACGACCCTGAACAAGCCAAACGTAGCCGTTATTTTTCATTTTTCCAACGACCTTATTGGCCTGAATTTTTATTGACGATTGCCGGTCAACGCAATTTGAAAAAACTGTTGGCGGCATTGCCTCAAAGCCACAAAGAGGAATATTTGGCTATTTTGGCCGAACCCGGCGCATTGACTGCGCAGTTAAATTGGTATCGGGCGATGGATGTGCCAGCCTATGCCCAGCAGCAAACGTTTATGCGTGAGGTTCATTGCCCAACGCTTTTTATGTGGGGGCGCAAGGATGGGGTCATTGCCGAATCGGCGATTATGAAACAAGCTCAGTTTATCAAAGCGCCTTATAAAGCATTGGCGTTTGAAACCGGGCATAATTTGATGCAAAGCCAAGAAAATGAAGTAATTGCGGCTATTTTAGATAAAGCTTTTATGATTCGCTTATGAACAATATTCTCATGAAAAAAGCAGATCGTGACGCCCTCCTTGTCCTCCCTATTTTGATCGTCATCGGCCTTCTTTTTGCCTATTCAGGCAGTCAAGGCGGCAGTTTGGTGGTGGGTTACCCGTTGTTTGGATTGTTGATTGGGCTGGCCTTCCTCATTCAATGGGTGGTCTTCATCCCGTCTTATTTGAATCAGACTGAAAAGTTTTTTGACTTGACCGGCAGCCTGACCTATATTTTTGTCACTGTGTTGGCGGTTTTATTTAGCACTGGGGTAGATGGGCGGGCCATGCTATTGGCGGCGCTGGTCATCATTTGGGCGGTGCGCCTCGGCACATTTTTGTTTAGCCGCATCAAACAGGCTGGCAAAGATGATCGTTTTGATGCGCTAAAGCCTTCGTTTTTTCGTTTTCTGAACGTCTGGACGATTCAAGGCTTGTGGGTCACTTTTACGATGGCGGCGGCTTTGGTTGCCATTACAACCACTACCCGCAAGCCGCTCGATGCCTTCGCCCTCATCGGCTTCATCGTGTGGGTCATTGGGTTTGCCATAGAGGTGATGGCCGATGCGCAAAAGCGGGCCTTTAGCGCCAACCCCGCCAACAAAGGCAAGTTTATCCAATCGGGCTTATGGGCACGTTCACGCCACCCCAATTATTTTGGCGAGATTATGTTGTGGGTGGGGGTTGCTATCATTGCCTTGCCGGTATTGCAAGGCTGGCAATGGGTTGCCCTCATTTCGCCGCTGTTTGTGACATTGCTGCTCACCCGCGTTAGTGGGGTTCCGTTGCTCGAGGCCAAGGCCGATAAAAAATGGGGCGGGCAAAAAGATTATGAGGCTTATAAACAAGCCACACCCGTTTTGATCCCTCGTTTATAACCATTGCAAACTCTCATAGGGTCATCCTGTATGATGGCTTGTTATATGATGAATTTAAATGGAAAATGGGCTTTGGTCACTGGCGCAAGTCGTGGGGTAGGGGTGCATATCGCCACTGCACTGGCCGACCTTGCTTGCAATGTGGTGTTGCATAGCCGCAGCAAAGAACATACTGCCGATCTTGCTGCCAAACTCAAACAAAAAGGGGTATCAGTTATTACCGTCGCCGCCGAGCTTGACGATCAGCATCAGGTCGATGCCATGTTGAACGAGGTGCTGACCCAAGTGCCACATATCGACATTTTGTTCAACAATGCCGCCATCATGACCCCCTATCGTGCTGACCCTTGGCAGACCACCGCCGAAGACCTGCGCAAAAGCTTTGAGGTCAATGTCATTAGCCTTGCGCGTATTTGCAACCGCTTGGTGCCGCTCATGCTGCAACAAAAATGGGGGCGTGTCATTAACCTCACATCGGGCATTGCCAATCAACCCCAACTAACTGCCTATGCCATTTCAAAAGCCGCCGTCAATAAATATGTGCGCGACTTTGCGTCCAGTTTGTCTGGCTCTGGGGTCATGATGAATTTATTAGATCCGGGTTGGTTACGCACCGATTTAGGTGGGCCAAACGCCCCGGGCGAGCCAGCCAGTTGCATCCCGGGCGCATTGGTGCCGGCCTTGTTAGATGATGGCATCAGCGGGCGTTTCTTTCGCGCTCAAGATTATGCTGGTAGGTCGCTTGCCGATGCGCTTGCGCTGGGTCTTAATAATTGAGGGATGCCCTCAATCAAGTAAGTGAAAAAAATTTCGGCCTATGGCACGCCAATGCTAAATTTAATCGCGAAATAAGGCATGGCTGGTCATATGCGTTAGCCTTGCCTCAACTGCGTGAAGCTGAGTGTCGGTTTCGGGCGGCATTTCAATAAGCCGCCCAAAAAGTTGGTTAATGAGCAAGGCCAAGGTCGGTAAATCGACATCAGCACGAGCATTGGGCGTTTGTTGAGACGAAAAAGCCTGTAGGTCATCTAAAAATGCCTGCATCAGAATCAGCCAGACATTTTGTTTGGTCTCAAAATATTGATAAAAGCCACCAACTGCCACCTCGGCCGGGCTGCAATATCAGCAATGGGCGTATGTTCAAATCCCTGTTCGGCAAATAGACCACGCGCCGCCACGAGCAATGCATCCCGTTTGTCTTTGCTGCGCTGCTGTTTTAGCTCACGCGGTGCGGTAACCGTGCTAAGCAAATTGGGCATGTGCGGTGATTCCTATTTTCTTTATTTAAAAAGGGTGCCAGAAATAAAACAACCCCACCGCCCCACAAAATCCATGCGGCACCAAGTTGCCGCACCTCAAATGTATCGCCATAAAGT
>CAZLOF010000219.1:0-7484 GCA_964560745.1 uncultured Thermoflexus sp. | reverse complement strand
GCTGAGGAATACTTAGCACTCAGCACTCAGCACTCAGCACTTTCTATTCATACCTCAGTGCATCAATTGGGTTAAGCTGGCTGGCGCGGCGAGCGGGGTAAATGCCAAAAAACAAGCCGACCAACAACGAGAAACCAACGGCGAGCAATACCGCAGGCAATTGCACCACCGTTGTAAACGAGGCAAAATATTCGATGGCTTTGGCCCCTGCTACCCCAATAATGACACCGATGATGCCACCCAGCAACGAAAGAAACATCGCCTCAATCAAAAATTGCATCAGCACCAATCGCGATCGCGCCCCAATCGCTTTGCGCAAGCCAATCTCGCGGGTGCGCTCGGTGACACTGACCAGCATAATATTCATAATGCCAATGCCGCCCACTAACAACGAAATACTGGCAATCGCACCCAAAAAGGCCGTCAAAACGCCCGTCACCGCACCAAAAGCATCAATTAATTCTGCCGAGGTCAGCACCGTAAAATCGTTTTCTTCATCATCGGGCAACCGATGTCGCGCCCGCAAAATGTCGCTGATGTTTTGCTTTACCGCAAGACGGGCTTTTTCATCAACCGTTTGCAGCATAATCGTATTAAGACGCAAATCGCCATTAGGGGTGCGGGCTTGGGTGGCAAACACCCGCTCATGCGCCGTCGCCAATGGAATCATGGCGGTGGCATCTTGATCGCCAAACAACGATTTGCCGCGTGGGGCCAACACCCCAATCACTTTAAACGGCACACCATTCAGCCGCACCAGTTTGTCGATGGGTTCTTCGTCGGGGAACAAATCGTTGACGACAGTTGGCCCCAACACCACTACCCGCGCCCGCGCTTGTTCATCACCTTCTTCAAAAAAGCGCCCCTCGCCCATTGCAATATTACGCACCGTCAAATAACTGGCGGTCACGCCTTGCACATTCACCTCAGAATTTTTAGCGTTGTAGACAAAGGTGGCGGCGCGGCTAAAATCGGCGGCATGATCAGTTACGCCCGTCACCCCTGCCACAATAGCGCGATAATCATCGAGGGTAATGGCGGCCTGTGCACCAAAACCACCGCCGCCCGGCCCACGTTGGGCACGCCCAGCCTGTACTGCAACCAAGTTTGTGCCCGCCGACGAAAATTGATCGTTGATGTATTTTTGAACCCCAGTGCCCACCGCCAGCAATGTGATAACCGCCCCAACCCCAATGGTAATGCCGAGCATGGTCAATACGCTGCGTGCCCCATTGGCGCGTAAGGTTCGAATGGCGAGCTTTAATAGTTCGAATAACATAATGATGAATTACGAATTACGAATTACAAATTACAAATTAAATCAACCATGATTCAAAACTCGTAATTCGTAATTTGTAATTCGTAATTTATTCTCTAAACGTATCGCCTTTGCAGGCATCCAGAAAATCGACGGTGACATCATCGCCGATGATACGACCATCGGCAATGCGAATGACGCGCTTGCAATGGCTGGCGATGCGTGGATCGTGGGTGACGAAAATGATCGTCATGCCACGTTGGGCATTCAGGGTTTGAAACAGACACATAATCTCGGCCCCCGTTTTTGAGTCGAGGTTGCCGGTGGGTTCGTCGGCCAAAATGATGGCAGGGTCGGTCACCAACGCCCGCGCAATCGCTACGCGCTGTTGTTGCCCGCCCGAAAGCTCATTGGCATGATGATGCAAACGCTTGCCCAAGCCCACCATTTCTAGCGCTTCGCGTGAGCGTTTCGAGCGTTCGCGCCCACCCACATTGGCATAAATCAGTGGCTGGGCCACATTCTCAATCGACGGGGTGCGTCGTAACAAGTTGAAGGATTGAAAGACGAAGCCGATCTTTTGGTTGCGAATCCGCGCCAATTGGTCGTCATTCATTTTCTCCACATCCACACCATCCAGCTTATAGGTTCCGCTGGTCGGTTTGTCGAGGCACCCCACAATATTCATCAAGGTCGATTTGCCAGAGCCAGATGGCCCCATGATGGCGACCAAGTCGCCCTGATAAATCGTAATATCGACCCCAGACAAGGCATTAAGCACCTCGTCACCCATTTTATAGGTTTTGGTAATGCCTTTTGTTTCGATAACGGGTTTGCGAATGAGTTCGGATACGCCGTTATTCATGGTAAAGCGCGAGGCATTGCTTGCAAGGCCATTGCTTATACCATTGCCATTTACATGCGGCTCGATGCCATCATTACTCAAGTCGTTTGTTTCAATCGCTTGCGGTTTTTTGCTTTTCAGCAAGTTGCCAAACATAAGTTTATGTTGTTGGCAAGGGCTAAAATTGCTTTAGCCCTTACTGTTTTGGGTCAATTTTGTGAGGTTAAAGTAACTTCACAAGATCAACATTGCAAACACTTATTGCCCAAATGCGCTGGGCGTTACGGGTGCAACCACAACCTGACCCTCGGTCAACCCCGACAATACCTCGGTGAATTGGTCATTGCGCAACCCAGTTGTAATTTCAATTTCGTTCGACTTATCGCCTTCTTTGACGGTAATAAACGACTTATTGGTTTTGCGGTCGCGGCGCACCGCCCAATTTGGGGCCAATAAAACATTGTCACGCTTTTCAAGCAAAATCGAGCTGCTGGCTGTCATGCCCGGCTTCAATGCTGCGGTGTTGCCGGTTAATACCACACGCACAGGGTAACTCACGACCCCGTTCACCAAAGTCGAGTTAGGGGCGATACGGTCAACTTTGCCGACAAAAGCCGTGCCCGAAAGCGCGTCAAGCGTCAATTGCACCTCTTGCCCAACCTTAATTCGGGCAATATCAATTTCGTCTACGGTTACATCAATGTGCAAAACGGCATCATCGAGCAATATCACCGCTGCCGCTGCCCCAGCCGATGATTCGCCGACTTTGGCATTGACTACTGAAACAGTGCCATCGGTCGGGGCGGTAAGCGCGGCTTGCTCGATACGGCGCTGGGCTTGGCGCACCTGTAGCTCGGCTTGTTGGCGTTGCACATCGGCTTGCTGTTTTTGAATCTCCGATTGCTTCTTTTGCACATCGGCTTGCTTCAATTGTGACACCGCTTGTTCACGCTGGGCTTTGGCCTGTTCAATTTCATAGGGGCGCACCGGTTGGCGCAGTTTTTCAAGCTGGGCTTGGGCCGAGCGCATTTGCTGCACTGCTGCCGCTGCATTTGCGTTTTCGTTTGAATTATTCATTAAACGATCAAGATTCGATTGCGCCGATTGCACCTGTTGATACGCGGCTTGCACTTGGGCATTATCAGCAGCCTTCGATACCTTGTCGAGCTGGGCTTTGGCCGAGTTGTAGTTATTGGTGGCCTGCTCTAATTGCAAACCGGCTGGGCTAGCGCCAATGGCGGCTGGGTTGGTTTTATAGGCGCGGTCATAGCTGGCTTGGGCTTGGCGCAAGGCGGCTTCGGCATTCTTTACCGCCGCATCAGCCGCAGCATAATCTTCGCGTTGTGGACCGGCGGTGACTTTGGCATAGTTGGCTTTGGCGGCCTCGAGTGTGGCTTGGGCGGCCCGAATATCGGCATCTTTCAAGCCTTTATCGGTGGCGCGGGCATAGCTGGCTTGGGCGGCATTAATGGCGGCTTGGGCAGCGGTAATATCACCCGGGCGCACCCCACCATCAACCGTGCGGCTATAGTTGGCTTGCGCAATAATTTGTTGCGCCTGTGCATTTAGCATGGCAATATCGGCTTGCGCACCAGCGGCTTCTGCCGAAGCTGCGGCAGCTTGGGCCTGAACGAGTGCGGTTTGGGCTTGGGCCAAGGCAATTTGTAGGTCGGTCAGATCGAGCAAGGCCAGCACCGCCCCTTTCTTCACCTTATCCCCTTGCTTCACCTTAATTTCAGCTACCGTGCCTTGGGTTTGAAAATTGAGTTTAACTTCACCTTCAGGCGCAATATTCCCAGTGGCATTTACTGATGCCGAGATCGATCCTTTTGCAATCGCGGCTGTGCGTTGGTTGGTGTTGCTTGGGGTGTTGTTGCCACGTGAACAGGCGCTCAACATTAACCCACCGGCCAACATGAAACAAATCGTTTTGGTTGAAATTATTTTGTGCATTTTAAAGAATAAATCCCCTTACAGTTATGAATTAAGCATGAATTAAGGCTGGTCTAAATTGGTTTGCGAATATAGGGAAGCGCCACTTGTAAGATATCTATCATGTTACGAGTGAGCGTGTCGGGAAGTTGCGTTAGGTCTTGGGCAATGGTTTGAAGCTGCAAGGCCGTCATATCAATAAAACATTGCGCCCCTTTAGCGGTGAGTGAAATATGTTTAATGCGACGATCTTTGACATCTTCGACTCGGTTCACATAACCCCGTTCTACCAAATCATCGATCAAATGACTGGTTCCACCCAACGATAAATTAAGCACATGGCTAATTTGTGAAACCGACGAGATTCCGCACCGTTTCAAAAACATAATAGTGACACTTTGCGGCATCGAAAGCTCGTGATCACGAATAAATTGAAGATGTTGTTTCATACTTGTCTCCATCAATTCGTTTCTAAGGTCGAAAAACAACTGGGCTAATTGTTGAATTTCGGGGGTTTGAGCATTCATGATATATACTTTACTCGGCGCAATACTTGCACATACGCAACTTTTTTGAGTATACAAGTATTTAGGGTCAATGTCAATCTTTTTCGCTACACTCACAGGAAACTCTTAGATATACTAAAAAAGACTCAAAAATGTGGTTTTCGCCGATTTCACTATTTTTAACTTTGTTTGGTATAGATAGATTAAGAAAGGTTAAAAAATTCGGTTTTCGTTGATCTCAGGATATGGTGATGGGGTTATCCCCGTCACCATATCCTGAGATCGGCACTTGGGATGAGGGATAATACCCTATCAGGTATTGCGCGAAATCTCACTGACGCAAAATTACAAGCGCAAAAGGACATTATGCCGGATCTATGAGTATTGTTTTTTTTGATATGGATAAAACGTTGCTGCGGGTCAGCAGCGGCACCACTTATGTAAAATACTTGTGGAAACGCGGCAAAGTAACCACACGTGAATTGCTTTATACCGGCTATATTAGCTTGCAATATTCATTGGGGCTGCTCGATTTTCCGAAAGCGATGGCTGAATTGGGCAAAAAAGTAAAAGACGGCAGCGCCAGCCAAACCAAAGCCTTGCAGTTACAATTTTTTAAAGATTATTTGGTGCATCAAATCGCACCAAAAGCTTTGGCCCGCGCCAAAGAGCATCTTTCGCAAGGTGACAAGGTCATTTTGCTATCCGCTTCTACCCAATTTACTGTGCAGCCAGTGGCCGATTATGTGCATTTGCCCTTTCGCTGCACCGAATTAGAAGTAGTGAACGATTTAGTAACGGGTCGTATTGTTGGCGACCATTGTTATGGCGAAGGCAAACGCTTATGGGCTGAGCGTATTGCCAAAGATCACCAAGTAAGCTTAAAAAACTGCACTGTTTATACCGATAGTATTTCTGACCGACCTATTATGGAGGCAGTGGGTAACCCCATTGCCGTTAACCCAGATCGAAAACTACGTGCCTTGGCACAAGAAAAAAATTGGAAAGTTGAAATGTTTTATTAAAAGTATGGGAGTAGTCAGTAGTCAGATAAGTCGGCTCAACAATAAGATGTTGTCAGCCTACAACCAATCTGGCTGCTGACTACTGACGACTGACGACTAATCACTTATGAACACACATTTTTTTGTTACCGGCGCTATGGGCTGCATCGGCGCGTGGGTGGTGCGCAATTTAGTGAATGGCAACACCCCAGTTACAGTATTCGACCTCGACACCAACCCGCATCGATTGCGACTGATGATGAGCAATGAAGCCTTGGCGCAAGTCAAGTTTGTCAGTGGCGATATTACCGATTACGCCGTATTAGAACGTGCCTTGCGCGATTGTGGCGCAACCCATATTGTGCATTTGGCTGGGCTACAGGTGCCATTTTGTCGCGCCGACCCCGCCTTGGGGGCGCGGGTAAATGTGGTCGGCACAGTCAATATGTTCGAGGCTGCCAAACGAGCCGGCATCAAACATCTCAGCTATGCAAGCAGCATTGGCGTGTTTGGGTTTAGCGAAGAATACCCGTCTGAACCCATCAAACATGAAGGTCGCCCGATCCCCCATTCACATTATGGGGTTTATAAGTTAGCCAACGAGGGCACGGCCAGCGTTTATTGGGCCGATGAAGGCATTAGCAGTGTGGGGCTGCGCCCTTATGTGGTGTATGGGCCGGGGCGCGACCAGGGCATGACCAGCACCCCCACCAAAGCCATGTTTGCGGCGGCAGCAGGCAAGCCCTATCATATTTCATATGGTGGGCGTTTTCATATGCAACATGCCGATGATACGGCTCAGGCTTTTATTCGCGCCGCCACTGTCGCGCATAAAGGTGCACCGGTGCTCAATTTACATGGCAGCGTTGTGCATCAACGTGAAGTGGTGGCCGCGATCGAAGCGGCTGTGCCAGATGCAGCGGGCACAATCACATTTGACCCCAAGCCTTTGCCCTTGCCCGAAGAATTTGTAGATGAGCGTTTGGCCGAAATACTTGGTCCGCTGCCCTATACGCCGCTTGATCAGGGTGTGGCGCACACCATCGAAATTTTTAAACGTGCCATTACAAGCGACCGTGTGGATACAAAACGCTACGCCTAATCTAAATTTAAAATTTAAAATGGAAAATTTTAAATTGGGCGTATCCTCTATTTTTTCATTTTTCATTTTAAATTTTTCATTTTAAATTTTTTTATGGCTTCATTCCGCGACCTGCTCGCCCGCACCCGACAAAGCACCTTTGGGCAAATTCAAAATCTATTTGTCAAGTCTGATATCACCCCAGAAACATGGGATGACCTTGAGGCGCTGTTATTGCAAGCCGATGTTGGGGTTGCGACGACAGATTTGCTGATAGAGCGCTTAAAAACACGTTCAGAAGCAGAAGATATTAAGTTGGCCGACCAACTCAAAAAAGTGTTGAAAGAAGAGATGGTCAAATTACTCGATCATCAAATTTTTCAGTCGGGCTACTATCAATCCACCCGTTTGCTCGAAGTCATTATGGTGATTGGGGTGAATGGCTCTGGCAAAACCACCAGCATCCCCAAACTGACCAAGATCTATCAGAAACATGGGCGCAAGGTGATTTTGGCGGCAGCCGATACTTTTCGGGCAGCGGCGATTGATCAGCTACAAGTATGGGGCGAACGGGCTGGTGTGCCGGTGATTGCTGGTGACCCCAATAGTGACCCGGGTGCGGTGGCATATAACGCCATTCAAGCCTCGTATGCGCGTAAAGCCGATACCCTCATTGTTGACACAGCCGGGCGTTTGCATACTAAGCACAATTTGATGCAAGAGCTGAAGAAAATTAATAATGTACTGAATCGATCTGTGCATCAAGCCCCGCACCAAACCTTGTTGGTGATCGATGCCACCAACGGGCAAAACGCCATCACCCAAGCCAAGGGCTTTGCCGATGCGGTGGGCATTACGG
>CAZLOF010000218.1:0-7501 GCA_964560745.1 uncultured Thermoflexus sp. | reverse complement strand
ACAATGGTGTTTGCGGGGGGGATTGAAAACCGGCATATTGGAGCATTGCTTGGAGTGGTCTTATCTGTGGTCATTATCGTGCTTGTTAGCTCGGTTGTGCTTGGGTTTGATTTGGTTGAACAGCCCAAAATTGAATGTGAGGCTAAAGATACAGCTTGCCAAGCTGCTGCCGATACTGCACAAAAAAATCAGCGGCCAGCTATTATTCGCAATTATCAAATCAATCGTATTCAAAGTTTTATTGGCATTAACCCCAATCAAAACCGTAATCCTAACCCCAATAGCGACAAATGTGCCGCTGAAAATATTAACGATTTAAATTATCAAACATGTCAAGCCCTTTTTGCCTTTGGTTCTGGGGGATGGCTTGGTCAGGGCTTTTTGCAAGGAACACAAGGCCAATTACGCTTTTTACCCGTGCGCCATACAGACTTTATTTTTTCGATTATTGGCGAAGAATTAGGCTTTTTAGGCGCTGCGGCCTTTGTTGCTATCCTTATGTTTATTATTTATCGTGCCCTGCGTGCAGCGTGGATCGCACATGATGTATTTGGGCGCATGTTGTGTATTAGCATTGCAGCCGTATTTTTTTTGCAAACCTATATTAATTTAGGCATGCAAGTGGGATTGTTGCCTGTGACTGGCGTGGTATTGCCATTTGTCAGTTATGGGCGTAGTAATCTTATTTCAGCGATCATAGCTATTGGCCTAATTGAAAGTGTGGCTATGCGCTATAAAAAATTAGAATTTTAAATATGGTCTTAGACATCGGTTTTTGCTAATTTGGCGGTCCCGCTGGCAGCTATACCCAGCAAGGGTAAAAATTGAGGAAATGCCGATTTCACTATCCATCCTCAAGCGTAGCTTGAGGATGGATAGTGAAATCGGCATTTCCTCAATTTGGCAAAAACTAATGACGTTAAATAAGCGCCGTTCGCCCATTCTCTAATGTATCGCGAATATCAAACAAAGATGTGAACCCAACCATGTCAAATACATCTCGCACTTGAGGTGTTAATGCACATAACATAATGGTGCCTTTACGCTCACGTGCTTCACGTCGCGCCATTAACAAAGCCCGCAGACCACTACTAGAAACATAAGTTAAGCCAGACATTTCTAAAACCAATGACTTAACATTTTTTGCCATAGCCTGCGACATGGCTTTTTCAAGGATGCTAACAGTATGTGTATCTAGGCGACCACTGACCTGTAGCACTGGCACCGTTATGGTCCCATCTTTCGATCTTTCAGGTGTTAATTCGTTAATTGTCAAACTCGAAGACATAGCTTCAGACCTTCTTAATCATGGTTAGGCGATTGCCCACATATGGTATTTTAAACTCAAATTTAACCTCATCCATAATTGTACGGATTATGTGAACACCCATGCCACCAACCCGTGTATTTTCAAGCGAGGTTACGGGTAATACACTAGGTATTTTACTTGGATCAAAACCATTGCCTTGATCTTCTACGACAATCTGCATCCATTTATTCGGCTCAATCGCAATTTTTAGGGTAATCAACCCGCCGTTCTTCCCTTTATAAGCGTGTTCAATAATATTTGCACATGCCTCATCAACGGCTAATTCAATGCGCCAAGTTTGTTTGTGATCAAAACCCGCTTCTTTTGCAGCAACAGCCGCAAAAGAAGCCAAATTTAATAATTGACTTGCTTCCGCATTAACGCGCATTTCTTTTAACATCATATTTTTACAGTATCTTGTATCTTCTCAATAATTTCGGACATTTCTAAAACACAAAACACTAATGAGTTCAACGAAAGGTTGTTTTAATTTCCACTGTTTAGTATGAAGATACTTTAGCTATTATCGATATGTTGTATACAATAATGCTACACGCATAAAATAAAAAAAACGCACTAAATGCGTTTTCTTAAAAATATTTTGCTTTTAATTAAATGAATCGACTGCGTCTACAAGTGAGTCAAATTGCTCAAAAAGGCTTTGAAACCCAACAATGGCAAATGTATCAGCAATTTGCTCATTGACATGCGTAAACACCAAGTTCCCATGATTTGATTTGCAATTTTTTAATGTAGTAACGAGTGTTCGCAACCCAGCACTATTAATATAGCTTAATTTCTCACAATCTAAAATCAGGCTGAAACGTTTGCGCTCGGCTAAATCGTTAATGGTTGTGCCAAGGTCATCAACCCCAACACCATCTAAGCGGCCAATGATTTTGATAATATCGATTCGTTTCAGCGATTTCAATGTAATCTGCATATATAAATTGTATCATCGACAATACAACGACTTATGAGAATAAAAAAAATAGACCGATTGGATTTCGCTGTTATTGCCATAATAATATTATTTGGCTTAATTATTTTTACGTTAGGTTATATTCGGTCAGACCAATTTACAAAAACAACAGTATCAAAACAAAGATTAGTGTATTTAGCGCCAGCTTTTGGCACAAGCGATCTTTATTTACTTGATCCCAATTCGTCTGCGCCCCCAGAGCGTTTGACAAAAGAAGATTTTGGAGTTTATGATTTTTCGGTAAATAACAGCGGAAATTTGCTGGCATATAGTGCAGATCGGGACAATACGCAACGTAACCGCGATATTTGGCTGCTTAATCTGGAGACACGCCAACGTCAATTAGTGGTGGAATGCACTCAAATGTTATGTGCTACCCCATCATGGGCGGCAGATGGGTCGTTATTGGCATATGAAAGGCGCCAACCAGTCGCTTCAGCCAATACAGAAATATGGATTGCTGATCTGATACGCAAAAAAAACGTCCCATTAATTCTTAACACTTCAGAAAATGCGCCAGCCCAAGGTATATTCCCAAAATGGTCACCTGGTGCCAATCAATTGGCTTATTTTGATAGCACCCATGAACAAATTAATATTGTGCAATTAAATATGCCAGATGTCACAGTGAGTGCAATCGATGTGATTGACAATGTACCAAACCCTTTGTTTGCTTGGTCACAGGATGGTCATCAAATGGCCTATATACAGCATCAAGTTGATGATGTTTTAAACCGGCAAATGTTGATGCGAGCCGATTTTAGTCGCGGCGTGATCGAGCCGATGGGTGAATTTATGGATCGCCAATTTTCGCAGCCGGTTTGGTCAAACACCGTGTCAACACGGCTCGCTGTTTCGATGCGCGACAAATTATCTAATGGCAGCAGCTCGGTTTTAAATGGGCAACAAATTTGGGTAATTGAGCCAATTAAAAATACAACCATATCCATTACACAACGTATGAATGACGGTTATTATAGTTACGGGGGGCTAAAATGGAGTGGCAACGATAATTGGATTGTTGCTGTGCGTAACACCGTCAGTTTTTTGGGTGAACCAGAAATTTGGCTAATGCGTAGCGACGGAAGTGACATGCGACTGATTGCCCAAAATGCTACTTTGCCTGATTGGGTGCGTTAATGTAAAACTTGCTCAATGGCGGCCAAACCTTCGTAAAGATCTGAACCTAAATATCGCACCATCTTATTTTCTGGGAGATTTGGTGTCTGTGTATAGTTACGAAAGGCATTACCGCCAATAAACAAATAGGTATCTGGCGCATAAGCTTTTAGACGTGTAGGAAGTTGGGTGATTTCGTTTGCCGATTCAGACATCATGGCCGACAGCACAATTGCTAAAGGTTTTAGTTTACGGGCGCTCTCAACCAAATCGCCGATAGGCATGTCTGCGCCCAAATAACGCACATTATGACCTTTGCGGCGTAATAATAATGCAATTATTAACGCACCAATTTCATGACGCTCTGATGGTGCACAGCCGACTAAAACCAACGGCCCGTTTATGCTGCCAAGGGTATGAAACAACGAATAAAACTTACCGAGTAATAGCGTGGTGGCAAAATGTTCAACCGTAACACTAATTAAACCATCGTGCCAATCTTCGCCTATTTGCACCAAAACTGGTGTGATAATTTGTTGACACACTTCTTCGAGTGTATAAATAGCCAATGCTTCAGCAAAAATTGCGTTAGCATTTTGTTCATCCATTTGAATAAGTGATCGATGTAACATTGTGCGTAGCTGACGCGCATAATCACCCACATCACCAGTCGCATTTTTCAATATGGTATTGTCAGCTTCATGACCTGATGCTACCCCAACCATGCGTAATGAGGCTAAATCAGAAACATGACCTTCGCTTTCAAAACGGTTTTTATGATTCGTATGTAATAATGCAACTGCTCGGCTAATGCTCATCCCCGACTGTAAATGTTCGTTCAGCCAATTAAGAATGGCGATATCTCGCTCAGAAAAGAGCCGATAATTACCATCACTACGTGATGGTGATAATACATTGTAACGACGCTCCCATGCTCTTAATGTAGGGGCCGAAATGCCTGTGCGTTGTGTAACCGCTTTAATATTAAATACCGGCACATCTGAATACATGTTAAAACTTACGTCATTCCCCATTTGTTATATAGATTGAACAGATCCTATACAGTGATTCAACAAGAATGAGTATAAGGTAAGAAAGTGTAGAATTCTTGAGTGTAAACTGAAACTTTGCTTAAAGTATGCGATTTTTATCCTATTTGAGAAAACAACCATTGACAAGTGTGCTGACAACACTAGATTGGAATCCTAAAATAGTAGATGTGATGATTGCGCCATCTAAAATTTGGCGAATACTATCAGATTGCGCATTTTTGATGCAGGGAATATGCACAAACGCGGGTGAAGCAGTGGCAGCTTGCCCCATGCGCGGCCAAAAAGCTACGATTACATCATTTTGGCGGTTGGTTAGGCCAGAATCTTGTAAGGTTGAGAAATAATTAGCGGCTGATGCACGTATCGGCAAATCGCCAGTTGCAACAGCCCAACGCAATGTTTGCTCTGGTGCGCTTAGCCATTTCACAAATTTCCATGCATATTTTTCACGCTCAGTGTTAGGTGACTTGACCACCAGCCATAGCGAAGATTGCATTGGGGCAGAAGCTGTAGCACTTGTGTTGGGTAGCAACCCTATTCCCAATGGAAAATTGCCACGTTGTTTGACTGCTTGGCGATATTCCTCGATACGATCACTCCAATCAAACATAAAAGGGACACGCTCGGTAATAAAATCTTCGCGCAAAAATTGTGAATCGTTGGTGCGATAAGCTTGGCCGGATTGCACAAACCCCATCATACGCTCTAGGCCAATATTAATTGCTGTTGATGGAAAATTCACTTGCCCTGCTGATGTAAGCACACGTCCGCCATGTGCATTTACCCATTCGTCCATCGTAATGGCATTGCCTTCTACGCCAAAACAAGGTGTGCCGCGAAATTGTGTGGCAATTTTGGCACACAAGGCGGTAAATTGGGGCCAATCTAATGGGATTGTATCGGTGACATTGGTGGTAGTGCGCACCCAATTGCGGTTATACATAACAACCCGCATTGTCGATGCAAACGGAATGCCAATTGTTGCACCATCAATAGCTTGACCAGCATTAAACACAAAAGGGTATAAATCGTTACGATCTTGTGTTGACCAACCAACGTCGGGATTAGGATCGGCAATAAAATTGTCAAGCCCGCGCAAGTAACTTTGTTGATAATATAACGCGGCTTGGCTGGGTGCGCTCAATATGAGCGCAGGTCGTGCTGTGGCATTTGCATTGCTCATTGCAGCTTGAATGGCTGCCGTATCACGCCGCTCTGGAATAATGGTGGTGTTGTCACTATTCGAGCGATTCCAACGATCAACTAAGTCGAGCAAAACCCGCTCGCGCAACCCATTTAATGAATGCCAAACAACAATTATTTTTGCGCCAGTTGTGGGCTGAGGTTGTATAGACGAACAAGCGCTGCTCAAAAGTAACAGCGTGGCTAGACACAGGTGATAAATATTTTTTAAATGGCCTATTTGAGTCTTATTATAGTTGTCCAGATAAATCTTTTCCAAAAATGCGATATTCCGATCTCACTATATCTGCTACCAAGCTATGCTTGGTAGCAGATATAGTGAGATCGGCTCGGCGAAAATCTCTGGAAATGGTTACTTCACATCCGGCAACTTGCGATAGTTATAGCCAATGCTGGGGTCGTCATGTGGGATGCGCCCTTCTTCAGCAGGGTTATAGACGGACGATGTAATATAGAACAAATGTGTAACCCCACCAGTGACACGACATCCATGCGCTACGCCGGGCGGAATCTTTACCACAATCGGTGGGTAGATATCCCCCATCAAAATCTCTTGGGTTTGCCCAAAAGTTGGTGAACCTTCGCGCTTGTCATGCAAGGCTAAAACAAGCGCCCCAATTGGCACATACCACCAATCGACTTGTGTCTTGTGAATATGCCACCCTTTGGCAGTGCTTGGCAACATAATGGCATGACTAAACTGCCCGAACCCTTCGCCAAAAAAACTATCGGTGACCCGTATTATTTCGCGGAATGCTTGTCGTTCGTCGCTATGCGATACGATTGACTTGATGACAATGCCTTCGATCATGATTCTATAAATAGTGATTTTACTTCATTTAGTAAGAGGCAAAATACAGCACATATAACAGTCTCTATAATTAGCGCCGAGAGATGACAAACGATATTGATGATATAAATTTGAACGCCGATCTTACTTTTGATAGCGATGAGGCCACCCGTTTGATGCAGGGCGAAATCGCAATTACCCATGAGCATTTATATTTTGCCTGGGGTGATATTCGTGATGTTTATATCGCACGTGAATGTCGTGATGATGAAGTTCATTTATTTCACCTCATTCAATGTAACCCATTGGATGACAATGATTTGGATTTAGCAGCATGTCACCCTCGGTTGGCGATTCGACATAACAGCCAATTAGACCTTTTTGATGCAGATGGCACTATTGTTCCTACCCGTTGGGATGTGCGATCGTTATACCCTTTTGGGCCAAAACAATTAGAGTGGTACACACTGCCAGACCATAATCGACTGGTTGAGTCTTAAATAAATGCTAAACGATAAAATTATTCGGACGATTCAGTCGTTTTACCCCGATATACAAGCCATTTATCTATTTGGTTCCTATGGTAGCGAATACGAACGACCCGATAGCGATATTGACATTGCAATATTGTTGCCGCCTGTTACCGCAAAACGGGTGGGGAATATTTCTTATGGTAAATGTTGGGTTGCGCTTGTTGAATTATGTAAAAGATCGGTCGATTTGGTCAATTTGCGTTTTGCTAATACAGTATTTCAACATGAAATTATTCAAACCGGGAAAATTATATTGAATATCGATCAAATAGCCGTGGCCGAATTTGAAATGTTATGCCTGTCGTTTTATCAAAAATTAAATGAAGAACGCCGCGATATTATTGCCGATATTATTCGCACAAAACAAATTCTGAACCCATCTCTTAATAATATTGCTTAAGCCATGATTGATGATATTGTTTTAAACAAAAAAGAAAGTATTGAGCGTTGCATTAGCCAAATACGTTTGTATTTTGCCTATCCTTCTCCCCATATATTTGAAGAAGATTTTTT
>CAZLOF010000217.1:0-7549 GCA_964560745.1 uncultured Thermoflexus sp. | reverse complement strand
CGCGCCAGTTCCTCATCGCTTTGGTACTGGCTGCCGGGCCGGTACTCCTCGGGCGCGTGCCGGGCCATCGCCGGGGCCGATGGCGCTCCATGCAATGATGATATTGCATTGCCCTGCTCGAAAAACCCCATCTTTATAGTGATAGGCCCCACGCAATGCCCCGCGATACCCACCTGAATGCACGGGGTGATGCCCGCCAGAGCGACGCACTGACAAAATACATTCGTCAATAAACAAGCCTGCAATATAGCTATTTTCTTCGCCGCAAAACCGTCGCAACTGATCAATATAGCTTGGGTAGTCAATGATGGTTTCAAATGGCCCTCCCAATTCGATGCAATTGTGAATTTCCAACCCTGTATTTTGGTTGTAATCGCGGCGCTGGGCATTGCCTAGCCATTGACCATATTCGAGCGGTGGTAATCGGTCGATAAAGTCATTGACCTCAGCGATTAATGATTGTGGAACGGCATTTTTGATGATCAAATAGCCATTCAGATCAAAAAAATAGTTGTCGAGTGCGATTTGTTTGTCATTTGTCATGATTCTTAATTCTTTATCGCCCGCCCATGCCACTTGAGGCAACGCCTTCGATGAAATAGCGCTGTGCCGCCAAATACACCGCCAAGGTGGGCATGACTGCCATGACCGATCCGGCCATCACCAAATCGAGCCGAGTGCCGCCATATAAGGCTTGCAAATCCATCAACCCTTGGGTGACAACTTTTAATTCTTTGTTTGAAATGACCACCAGCGGCCATGTAAAGCTGTTCCACGAATATAAAAATGAAATGGTGGCTAGCGTCGCAATGGCTGGGTAAACCAAAGGCACATAGATGCGAAATAGTGCTCCCCAACGGTTTGCCCCGTCAATCAGCGCGGCTTCTTCAAGCTCTTTGGGCAAGCCCAAAAATGCTTGGCGTAATAAAAAAGTGCCATAAGCCGAGAATAACCAGGGGATGATGAGTGCGGCTAATTTATCGACCCAGCCAAGCCACGACATGAGTAAATACATGGGGACTAACAACACGGCGAAGGGAACCATTAGGGTGCCAAGATACATGCTAAACAAGGTGTTTGCACCGGGGAATGGAATACGTGCAAACGCATAACCCGCTAACACGCTCGTAATGACCCAACCGAGGGTGACACACACGGTTACAATGGCCGAATTGAGCAATTGGGTGCCGATTGGCACAATTTTGAGCACTTCGGCATAGTTGCTCCATAACCAACCGGCTTGAGGTAGCAATGCGGGTGGGAATTGCACGATTTCGGCATGAGGCTTGACCGACGAGATAAACATGTAAAAGAACGGGAATATCATAATAAACCCGATGCCGCATAATAAAAGGTATGCGAGAAATTTTTCGAATGGGTTACGAAGAAATGCTTGTGCCATTGTATTTTTAATAAATGGTTGATTCGTTGACCCATAAGTCAAGTTGTCAATCAACCAATCCAACCAGTTTTCGTCGAAATCATAGAGTGATTTCGACATTACATTTTTAAAGGTTACCCCGAATGATTAAGAAGATACAAAAAATCACGTTTTATTCGTAATTAACCCAGCGGTTGCTTACCCGAAATTGAATAACAGTGATCGCAAAAATGATCAGCGTCAAAATCCAGGCTAAGGCCGACGAATAGCTTGTGCTGTTATTGATGAACCCCTCACGATATAAATGCGCTACGGTGGTCAACATCGAATCAGCGGGGCCAGCTTGGTTGCCACGGGTCCAGCCCAAGGCATAAGGCACATCAAATACTTGTAAACACGAGATCAGCGTCGTAATAATTACAAAAAATGTGGTTGGCGAGAGCAGTGGGATGGTAATTTTGGTTAATGTTTGCCAACGATTGGCCCCATCAATACTAGCAGCCTCATACAGTTGTTTGTTGATCCCTTGCAACCCTGCCATAACAATAACCATGTTATAGCCAATGGTTTTCCAAACAAATACAACAATGACGGCAGTCATGGCATATTTGGCATTACCGAGCCAAGATACAGGTTCGACCCCGATGACATCGAGATGAAATGTATCGCGGAGCCATTCAATCACTAAGTTAATCCAACCGAAATCTTTATTAAATAAAAATTTCCATACTAATGACACACCCACCACGCTAGCGACCACCGGCACAAAATAAAGGGAACGAAAGAAGCTTTGGCCTCTGATTTTTTCGTTAATGACCACCGCCAAGAGCAAGGCCGGAACAACGCTAAAGAACATTGCCATGAGCGAGAAGAAAAAAGTGTTGTAAAGGGCTTCTTGAAAGGTTTCGTTGCCAAATGCAAAGACGAAGTTTTCGAGGCCAACAAATTTGATTGGCACACCGGCGGGCTGCAAGAGCTTCGCATCGGTAAAGGCCAAATAGAGCGAATAGAGCAATGGGAAGGCAAAAAACGCTAAAACGCCAACAAGCGTTGGCAGTAGCATGGTATAGCCATCCACAATATCGCGGAGTTTTCTTGCGTTCATCATAGTTGGGTGTATCTTTGACTAGTTTTGCCGATTTTACAAACCCGTTACAAGCCGGTTCGTTAAATCGACATGACATCTTGTATTATTAATCTGACAAGCTTGTCAATATTATATTGCCGAATTTGTGAAACAAATAAGCGGATTGTGTATGCTTTATTCACAATCCGCTTATTTGTTTTATTCACTCATACGAGTGCGTTTATTGGCTTATTTCTTAAATGAGCCACTTGCAACGGCAGCTTCGCAGGTCTTCTTGCCCAATTCTTCGGGCTTAACCTTGCCAGCGACCATGTCGCCCCAAACTTTGCCAAATGCATCGCTAAACTTGCCGAAGTTGCCGGTCCAAAGCGGGGCTTCGTTTACGGCATATTGCGTACCAGCAATGAATGCGGCGTTGTTAGCGGGAGGGTTGCTCTTCAAGAAGGCATCAACAGCGGCTTGTGACTTGAGCGGTGGGATGTTGGCACCCAAACCAGCGACCTTGCCGGTGACTTCGGCGCTGGTGAGCACCTTCAATACTTCCCAGCTGGCCTTGGCTTGTGCATTGTTATTCACGAGGTATGGACCCCAGAATAGCCATGTGCTTGAGTTTTTGCCTTTTGGCATTTCTGCCACATCCCAGTTAAACTTAGCGCCAGCGCGGAAACCGGGGGTGCTCCAGCGGCCACTCCATAACATACCGACTTTGCCACCGGTGAAGAGGGCTTCGCCGTCTGCATCACCTTCTGGGGCAAACTTCATCAATCCTAACGCAGCTTTTGCGCCATCAGCGGTGGCTGGGTTGTCTAGGCCACAACCGGTTTGATCGGCATTGTAGAACTGGCTGCCAGCACTAAACATAAACCAACCGTTTGGACCCCACCAATTGCCCCATGCCACGCCATATTGCTTGGTCTTGGCATCGGTCAATTTTTGTGAGGCTTCGGTCAAAGCAGCCCAATCCCACTTGCCATCTTTGGCCAATTCGGCTGGGGTTTTGAGGCCAGCGGCCTTGAACAAATCGGCATTGTAATAGACCACCATCGTGCTGATGTCGCGGGGCAACCCGTAGATCTTGCCATCGCGGGTGAGTTCCTTCATGACGCCGGGGTAGAAATCATCGAGCTTGAATTCTTTGTCGGCATCGATCATTGGCTTGAGGTCAGCGATTTTGCCGGTTGCGACGAAGTCAGCGGTATTTGCACCACCGACCCAGAAAATGTCTGGGGCGTTGTTGGCGGCCAATTCGGTTTGAATCTTTTCAAAGTAACCTTGGTTTACACCCGGGTCATAAACGGCCTTGATATTCTTGGCGGCCAGTTTTTGATTGACCAAGGCATTGATTTCTTCATAAACCTTTTGCTCACCAGCATCACCCGGGCGGGTGCGCCAACGTACGGTAACAGCAGCTGGGGCGGCTGTTGGGGCAGCCGTTGGTGCAGGCGCTGTGGTCGGGGCTGGGGCCGCAGTGGGGGCCGGGGCTTGGGTTGGGGGAACGGCGGTTGCTGCGGGCTTGGGGGCCTCGGTTGGTTTGGGCGCGGCGGTGGGGGTTGGGGCGGCACAAGCAGCCATCACCAAAGCGCTGACCATAGCGGTCATCATCAAATTGCTTTTCATTTCTTTACTCCTCTTTGTTGTTTCTTTGTTTTGGGCTTTGATGTTGTTTGTCTTATGACAACATAAGGCAAACAACATTGGACTAAAGCCCTAGGTAAATGGTAACAAATATTTTTCAAAATGTCAAGTGAAAATCTTCTGAAATTTCTTGAATTGGTAAGTATTATTTTGATTTTTCTTGATAATTTCTGAAAATTTTCAGACATGATATAATTCATCTATCTTTTTACTCAAGAATAGTGATTTCAGCAAAAACCAGTTTTTATTGCGTAATATGTAGCTTCTCAATAATTGGAGGTGACTCCCAAAAGATGTCATTCTGAGATCACTATCATTTCGTTTTTAGAGATAGCAAAGCTATCTCTAAAAACGAAATGATAGTGATCTCGGCGAAAATTTGTTTTAATTCCCAGTGTTTATCGAGAAGATAGATGTGCAATACTCAAAAGTCGAAACGTGTCGCCTATACCCAATCGCCCCCCAAAATTGTCCGATATCGCTAAGCTTGCTGGCGTTTCGGTTGCATCCGTTTCTCGGTTTATTAATCAACCGCAATTGCTTAGCGAAGCGTTGCAACAGCGAATAAACTTAGCAGCTCAATCATTAGGGCATAGCGCTTTAGTCCCTCCGGCGCAGGTCAATCATCGCGCAAGTGCAAAATCGCGGGTCTCGGCACAGCAATATGGCGATGTTTTGGCGATTGTCATCACTGATGCCCGCAATCTTTATTTGGCCGATTTAATCTTTGGCGCGCAAGAAGAAGCCAATCAAGATGATATTCAAACGATTGTGGTTGACACCACCCACCAGATCGAGAAACAGCGTGCCACTCAAAAATGGCTGAGTCAGTTAAATTTAAAGGGCATTATTGTGTCTGGCACCGATATTGGCGGGCAAGATTGGGTGTCGTTTTATGAGCAAACCCGTATTCCTTTGGTGCTTGAAAATATTCGTGTGCAACACCCCAATATTTTTTGTATTGCGGTCGATTTTGAAACGGTTGGGCGCAGAATCACCCAATATTTGATGGACTTGGGGCATTCACGCATTGGCTATTTGGCAGGGCCAGCCACCGCCGAACACTCATTGGCGCGGCGACGGGGCATAGAGCAGGCTTTGAGTGAGCATGGTTATGGCCTGCGCCCTGAATATTGCCCGGATGTGCCAAATTCATATGAAGGTGCGGTGCAAGGGGCGACCCATTTGATTAGTTTGCTCGATGCGCAACGCCCGACTGCCATTATTGTCTATAACGATATGTTGGCTTTGGGGGCATTGCACGCCGCCCAAGCCCATCGTTTGCGTGTGCCCGAAGATTTGTCGATCATTAGTTTTGATGATGTGGTGATTGCGGCGCATACCCGCCCAGCCTTGACGACAGTGGCATTGCCTGCCCAATTGATTGGGCGTTTGGCGGTGCAATGGCTAAAACGCACTTGGGCAAATTTGCCCAATCAAGCCCCGCAAGGTGGCTTAACCTTGCTTGAAAGCCGTTTGGTGGTGCGCGAATCTACGGGGGTGGCTCCGGGCCGTGAGTGAGGTGGGGTTAGGTAATGCAGGGGGTGATCTGTGGGTGGGTGGGTGGGGCTAAGCCATCACGCACCCGCATCATCATTTGGTGATAATGCTCACGTTGGTCGATTAGCCATTCACTAAACAAAGCTGCGTCATCTACAGCAAATTCTTGCAAAAATTTGCCAGTGATGAGTTGGGCTGCTTTGGCAAGCTCGTTGACATCGTCGCCACGGTTAGCGGCTCGTTTTACGGCACGTTTAAAGGCCAATGCATCGACATAATAGGCCGAAGCAAAATTAAACGCCAAACCATCATGGTTAACGATAAGCCAATTGTTTAAAGGTGTGCGCAGTTTATTGAGTGTCACCCGTAAACTGGCGCGGGCGGCAATTTCGGGCATATTGCTCCACAGTAGCCTGGCTAGGGTTTGGCGGGTGTGCACCCCGCCGTTAATGACCAAATAGAGCAACAATGCGCGTGATTTGGCTGGAAGTGTGATTGGGTGGTCGCCGATCGAAATTTGAAATTTGCCAAATGTAAGGATTTGCAAGGTTTTCATGCTTTGGGTAACTCAGCTTTGACGCTTTTGATTTCTATCCTTTCAGCATATTTGAAATTTCATTGAATAACAACGGACATTTGTCGTATTTTTGAAATATTAACAAATTTTTGCTGAACTCACGATATGACCTTTGAAGGCATGGCTTTGCCCATGCTTTCAAAGGTCATATCGTGAATTCGGCATTACGTTTTTGCGATTTACCTCAAATTGCTCAAGTTATACCAAGCAAGGTTAAAAATAGTGAAATCGGCGTGAAAACCGCATTTTTGAGCCTATACATTAAGCAAGCGGCTTACGCGGCGGCGGGCAATCCCATTCGAGTTTTACCCCATCAATTGACCCGACTGGGCCGAGATGATGGACTAAGCCGTAGGGCGAGGCCGTATGCAGCCGTAAATCATATACGTCGTCTATCGACACATCGGGGGCGGCGATTGGAATACGAGGCTGCTGCCATAACCAGCGCCCGGTTTGGGCCAATGAGGCCCGAATGTGATAGCCACCGCCTTGCGTTTGTTGCTGGGTGAGGGCGTAAATGGCTGCGGCGGCCATCAGATAGCCGGTGGCGTGGTCGAGCGCTTGTGCTGGTAACGGATGTGGGGCCGTTTGGGCGCGGGCATGTGCTCCTTCATGGGCAATGCCGGTGGCGGTTTGCACCAAGCTATCAAAGCCGCGCCAACTTGCCCAAGGGCCAAGCTGTGACCACGCCGAAAGCGTGACCACCACTAAACCCGGATTTTGGGCAAACAAATCGGCAGGGCCAACGCCTAACGCCTCAAACGCCCCGGGTCTAAATCCTTGCACGACCACATCGGCTTGTTTTACCAAAGCCAAAAACGCAGCCCGTTCATCGGCCTTAGCCAAATTGAGCATTTGCCATTGCTTGCCAAAACCGGTATCGATATCGGCGGTCAGAATGGTTGGCAAATGTGCGGCTGAGATGCGTGTGACGTTTGCGCCATAAGCCGCCAAGGTGCGGGTGCAAACTGGACCAGCGATAACGTGTGTGAGATCAAGCACCCGCAGGCCAGATAACGGCCGGCCTGATATTGTATTTGGCAATGGGTGCGGATCGGCTGTGCCAATGCGTTGTATATCAATCAATGGTAATGTAGCGATGGCGGCGGCTTGCTCTGTTTCTGCCCACTCTTCGTATGCGCGATATGCGAAGGCGCAGCCACCTTCTGCCAACACGGCCTGCTCAACCCAAAAGCGCGAGCGGGTTTTGAGCGCTGCCGCCACACTGGCGCGATCTGCCGCCGTGCGTGTCACCCGCAACACCGCATCTCGATGATGATAATAATTGGTGTGCAATTGCACCCAACCGTCATTGGTTTCATAATATCCCGATAGCGCTGACCAAGGGTCGGCTGGGGCGGCATTGTTG
>CAZLOF010000216.1:7272-7571 GCA_964560745.1 uncultured Thermoflexus sp. | reverse complement strand
GTCTACGCAGGGGCAGACATCGTGTAATCGACGAAAATCAGCTTTGTGTCATTTTAAGTTGATCACTGGGGTGTTTCGCCTCAAGAAACCGTTTTGCTTTGACAGAATGCTGTAATTAACTACGATATAGCATATGGAGAAGGTGGCTTTTACTTAATATACTAAGCGCCGATTTCACTATGCCCTTTTCAAGCATAGCTTGAAAAGGGCATAGTGAAATCGGTATTTCATCAACACTTTATGACAGCAAAACTAAAAATTACCGAGATCGAGCGCATCACACTCGATGTGCCATTCAC
>CAZLOF010000216.1:3176-7262 GCA_964560745.1 uncultured Thermoflexus sp. | reverse complement strand
CCCATGGAACGAATTGTTGGTGGGGCAATGGCGCGTAATTGAAATCATGCGGGTTGTGACGGATGCAGGATTTGTTGGCTATGGCGAGACCTTGCCCCATTACACATGGGGGCGTGTGTCAGACGAAGCGGTGGCGCGGGTGAAGGGCGGCAATCCCGCCGATTTTATGCACGATGACAGCCTTGGCGCTGGTTTGCAAATGGCGTTGTGGGACGTGGTTGGCAAAGCCTTGGGAGTGCCGATGCACCGGCTGTTGGGGCAACCCAAGGTGCGTGATTGGTGCACGATTGGTTGGTGGAACACCAAGGCCCCGCCCGAAGTGTTGGCCGCCGAGGCTCAAGATGCCTTGGCACAGGGTTATATGGCGCATAAGTTTAAGGCGCGGCCTTGGTTCGATGTGTATGAGCAAGTGGCGCAAATTAGCCGCGTTACGCCGGTCAATTATCGGCTGGATATGGACTGGAACGAGATGTTGCGCGATGTCGGCAATGCCGCCCCTGTGCTGACGGAACTTGACAAAAACCCGCGTATCGCCATTTACGAAGAACCCATTCCACGCGGCGATGTTGAGGGTTATCGCCGCTTGCGGCAGCACACCAACCGCCCAACGGCGCAGCACTATTCACCCGAAATCATGCGTAATGCCGCCCAGCGCGAGGCGACGGATGGCTTTGTGGTGGGCGGCGGCGTGAGCGCCACCATGCGGGCGGGCTTGGCAGCAGGCGAGTTTAACAAGCCATTTTGGCTGCAATTGGTGGGCGTGGGTTTGGTGACGGCCTTTGCGGCGCATTTGGGTGCGGTGTTGCCTTGGGCCACGTGGCCTGCCATCTCGTGCCTCAACAATTACAGCGATGATTGTTTGGCGCAATCGCTCGAAATTAAGGGCGGTTATGTGCGGGTTCCCGATGCGCCCGGCCTTGGGGTCGAGATCGATGAGGATGCCATTCGCAAATATCGCGTCAGCAAAGACAATTGGTGGATTGATTACCCGCGCAAGATTTTGTCGGTGGTGTGGGAGGGTGGCCGTGTGATGCATTACACCACCATGCCGCAATGTTGGACTGATTTTCGCAATGGCAATCAGCCATTGCAAGAACCCGGCGTGCGGCTGCATGTGTGGCGCGATGACGGCACGCCCGAATTTAACGAGCTTCATCGCCGCGCCGAGCTTGCGCCGGTGAGAGACAGTAGAAATTGAAAATTTAAAATGGAAAATTTAAAATTGGCTGCAAATTTTCCATTTTAAATTTTAAATTTTCAATTTATAAAATGCAGTTAGGACATTTACCTTGGACCGAAGTGCCCAAACACAGCCACAAAGTGGCGGTGGTGCCGATTGGGGCCTTTGAACAGCATGGGCATCATTTGCCGATGCTGACCGATAGCATGATTTGTGGCGAGATTGTGAAACGCGCCGAGGCCGAATTGGGCGATGAGGCGGTGTTTTTGCCGTTGCTCTATCTCGGCTCGTCCGATCATCATCGCGCTTTTACCGGCACGATTAGCCTGAAATGGGACACGTATGTGCATGTGTTGGTTGATATCATCGAGAGTTTGATCGGCGCGGGCTTTCGCAAGATATTTCTCATTAATGCGCATGGCGGCAATATTGTGCCGGGCCAAACGGCCTTGTATGAGGTGAATTTGCGCCATTTTAAAGACAAGCCCGACTTGTTTTTGACCTTTGTCAGTTGGTTTGAGTTGGCACGCAAACAAGTGGCGGCATTGGATGGGGTGAAGCAAGACAGCGTGTTACATGCCTGTGAATGGGAAACCAGCGCCATTATGGCCTTGCACCCCGATTTGGTGCGTGGCGAGGCGATTAAAACGGTGCGCACGCCGTTTGATTCACGCTTTTGGTCGCCCGATCATTTGGGGCCGACGCGGGTGCATGTGGCCCGCACGCTCGACCAATCTAGCCCAGTCGGGGCGTTGGGCTACCCGTCTGATAGCAGCGCCGACAAGGGCGAGCGTATTATTGCGGCGGCGACGGCTGAGGTGGTGGCGTTTGTGCGTGAGTTTGCCACGTGGCAGCGGCCTGTGCATGAGATTGTGAGTTAGCCCACTCATAGTATGCATAAGGCAAATTTCTCACCACAAAGCACACAAAGATTTAGCTAAAAGCCGTGTGAGCAAGTCCGCACGGGGAGCAATCCCTGCGCTACCTAACAACGCCCACTACGCGGGCTGAAAAATTAGCCCGCGTAGCGGGCGTTGTTAGGTAGAACGGCGATTGATCGCCGTTCGAATGCAATCTTTTACAAATCGACATCGTATCTGAGGTGAAGATGCCGCCTAAAGCGTTTCAAGCGCTTTAGGCGGTCTTCATGCTACCGAGTGATCAATCATCATGACGACTTCTCGAAAAAACGGGGCAATCTTCTAAATCAGGAGCGCATGACGACGCGACAGGCATTGCGGTGATAAAATTGCGCCAATAGCTGATTTTTGCTTCCTGATTGTCATATTTTTCGACTAACACCGGTTTTTAATTTTGTCGGTGGTGGGTTATTTTGTTTGCTGACACAATTAAATATGGTATCAAATGTTTGTGTGTCATTAAAATCGACTGATGCTCTAAACTCAAGTAAAGTAGGGCTATGAAAAGAATCGGCTTTCAGTTCAAGGTGCGGGCAGATCGGCTAGACGAATATAAGACACACCACAAACAAGTGTGGCCCGACATGATGGCGGCGCTGCACGAGGCTGGCTGGCACAATTACACCCTGTTTATGCGACCCGATGGTCTTATTTTGGCTATTTCGAGACCGAGCACAGCCTGCAAATAGCGCAGGCCAAGATGTCCGACACCGAGGTCAATACCCGCTAGCAACACTTCATGTCGGGGTTTGTAGATGCCAACACCCGCCCTGACGAGACTTTTGTCGAGCTAGACGAATATTTTTACCTCGATTAAACACATTTCGAGCACTTTTTGAGCACTTTTTGATCTGTTCGTTGAGCACTACTTTTCCCATACTTAGCCCAAGTAAGATAAACCCTATTTTTAACATCCAAAAACAGGGTTTGCCAACCTAAAAACTTGATTTAAATTACAAATTAAGGAGCTAAGTTAAATGTCAAACGAACAAAATTTTACAACTGTGCGCGGAGTCTACGAAGGCTTTAACACTGGCAATGTGCCGCTACTACTCAGCCTTATCACCGATGATTTTGAACTGATAGATGTCGCCCTTGGTTTATCGTGGCATGGCAAACAAGGTTGGGGGGAATGGCTACAAAATTGGGCCACCTCGATGCCAGATGCACAGACACGAATTGATTCGATTATTGGGCAAGGCGATATGATTGTGACCGAACATACCGGCAGTGGCACACACACTGGCCCGCTTAATACACCAGCAGGCGAAATTCCGGCGACGGGAAAACGAATCGAGCTGAAATTTGCCGAAGTATTTGAAATGCGTGACGGCAAGATCAAAACTATGCGAGCCTATTGGGATACGGGGACACTAATGCGCCAACTTGGCGCATAACAAACATCTTGCAATCGTCATAGTAACACCCAGTGGAAGCGGCTGAGGCCACTTATAGTTATGGCATGTTTCACAAACAATGGCAAAACTATAAGTGGCGCTATTTATTGCTGGGCTATCTCCTCATCCTGCTCCTCATTATCAGCGCTGCCTACTTACGTCTCATCCCAACCCAATTGGCCCATGTGCCGCTTTACGACATCATCGGGTATTTTGTGTTATACGGCTTGGCGGGTTACTTGGCGCACCGTGCCATTAATCGGCGCTGGCTGCGGTTGGGGCCGGTGTCGCGCCCCTTAGGGGAATCATCGTCATGGGTTGCGCCTGCCTCGAAGAGTCGCTACAAGCATTATCACCCGTGCGCACCTTTTCGCTCAAAGACCTCACTTTCAACGGCTTGGGCATTGCCTGCGCCTGTTTTGCCGATTGGTTGCGGCAAAGGGCTATACTCGACCCTCAAGATGCTTGAGCGAGAAATCAAGACCCCGGCAGTGTGCATTGGCATTTTAAGCAGGCTGGCGGCGATGCTGGCGCACTCGAAATTACGCTTTGGCCCCAACAAAATCGGCTATGGCTGAGCGTACATGAC
>CAZLOF010000216.1:0-3166 GCA_964560745.1 uncultured Thermoflexus sp. | reverse complement strand
ATGCCGATTGGGTTCCACAAGCATTTGAAAAAATTGCGACACAATTGGCCGATTGGTTATGAAATCACCCACTCACTTTTCAGCTGTTTATCTGCTTTTTGTGCGCAATGGTCAATTGCTCATGATTCGCCGCTTTAACACTGGGTTTGAGGACGGCAACTACAGCGTCGTAGCGGGGCATATCGAACATGGCGAATCACCGACTCAAGCCGCCGTGAGTGAGGTTCCTGAAGAGGCTGGTGTCGAGATCGCACCCTCTGCGCTCGAATTTGCCCACATCCAACATCGTCGGTCAGGCAGCGAGCGCGAGTATCCCGATTACTATTTCTGGGTGCGGCAGTGGCAAGGCCAACCTCACAAGTGCGAACCTGACAAACCCTTTTGTCCGCCAAGTCATCCGTGCCGTCTTCGATCACGCCTCCCATTATGGTGAATACGATACCAGTGAACAATAGACAATATAAATATTAGGTCATTCAACGTAATCCTCTGGTTGAACTACAGCTTAACACTTTGACACCCCAATACTTGAGGGTGGGTGTGCCAGCAGTTATATTTGCCAATCACGCGCCTCATTTGCTATTTCTTCATTCAAGCCTTCTAATATTTTTGCCTCTCCGGCCCATTCGATATAGTCCATATCGCCCCCAGACAAATCATCGGCTGTTTTTTCGGCAAGCAATTGGGCTGTGCTAAATTGATAGCGCTGCTCAAACAGGTTGAGTTTTCGTTGGGTGCGTGCTACGCTGTTTTGTAAGCGCTGTGCATAGGTTTCAAGTGCACGTGAAATAACATAGATACTGTGCGCATCTGGTAATTGCAAGGTAAGGGTGGTCATTGGGTTCATTCTATTATATTGACGAGATGAAAGAGTATGACCCTACATATTCGGCATCGCTGCATCATTTACAATGCCCTGTATCTATGCAAATCCAAAATCACACCTTCATTATCAGCGGCGGCAGCTCTGGCCTTGGGGCCGCCACCGCCAGCATGATTCGCCAAAATGGTGGCAATGTCGTCATTGCCGATATCAACCCGCCGCGTGAGGAAATCGCGGGCGCAAAGTTCATCAAGACCGATGTGACCAGCGATGCCGACGGCAAAGCGGCGGTGCAATTTGCGCTGGCCGAATTTGGCGCGGTGCACGGCCTCGCCAATTGCGCCGGCATCGGCATTGCCGATTTGGTGTTGCGCAAGGGCGAGCCACACCCGCTCGACCGTTTTGTGCGTGTCATCCAAATCAACCTGATCGGCACGTTTAACATGATTCGCTTGGCTGGGCAGGCCATGACGAATAACACGCCCAATGCCCAAGGCGAGCGCGGGGTCATCATCAACACGGCTTCGGTGGCGGCCTATGATGGGCAAATTGGGCAGGCGGCCTATTCGGCTTCGAAGGGCGGTGTGGTGGGCATGACCTTGCCGATTGCGCGTGAATATGCGCGTTATGGCATTCGTGTCATGACGATTGCGCCCGGCCTTTTTGATACGCCGATGTTGGCGGGGCTGCCGCAAGAGGCGCGTGACTCGCTCGGCAAGCAAGTGCCATTCCCCCCGCGCCTCGGCCAACCCGCCGAATACGCCTTCCTCGCCCAGCACATTATCGAAAACGTCATGCTCAATGGCGAAGTTATTCGCCTCGATGGGGCAATTCGTATGGCTCCGAGGTAGGAAGGGGCAAGGAGGGCAGGGGGCAAGGGGGCAAAGTTGCAAGTTGTAAGTGGCAAGAGGCAAGTGCTAAGAAAAACTTGCAACCTGCAACCTGCAACCTGCCACTTGCCCCCTGCCCCCTACTACTTTAACCCTACCGGCAACCACAATGACCAACGGGTAACTTGCACGCCCAGCGGGGCGGCTTCGGTGATGGCGCTTTGGCGGATGGTGATGTCGGTGGTGGGCAGGGCGGCGAGAGTTTGGCCGGGCGCAGCCGCTAGACGCAAGGTATAGTTGCCGACCGGAACCCCGGCCAATTGATAGACCCCGCTCAGGTCAGTGGCGACGCTGTAGGCGGTAGCTGTGTCGTTGCGTTGCATTAGGTCAAGATCAGCCGATTTTGGCACAAGCGTTATCACGGCGTTACCAATGCCGCTTTCGCCGAGGTCTTGTTTGCCGTTGCCGTTGATGTCGTGGTAGAGCAGCCCCGCCAATGTGCCTTTGGGGGTGGCTTGGCTGATGTTGAGCGTCACGGTGGCTATATTCGATTGGGTTTTGCCGTCGCTGGCGCGATAGCTAAAGCTGGTTGTGCCGACAAAATTGGGATTGGGTATAAATTGTAAATCGGGGGCGTTGCCCTCTAATTTGCCTTGGCTGGGCTGGCTGATGACCTCATAATCGAGCGGGTTGTCATCTTTGCCTTCGTTGTCGCTGTCGTTGGCGCTTAGGGTGATGGCGATGGGCGCATCGTTGTCAGCGTTTAGCGTCAGGTTATTGGCAATGGGCGCATCATTTGCCGCCCGCACAGTGATGCTGACGGTGGCGCTACGCGATGCGCCTTGGGCATCATTCACCCGATAAATAAAGCCATCGCTGCCAAAAAAATTGGGGGCGGGGGTATAAAGCAAGTTGTCGCCATCGCCCGATAACACGCCGTTGGTGGGGGTGGTGAGGTAGGTGTATTGCAAATGGTCGTGTTCAAAATCGCTGGCGGGCAAGCTGATTTTAATTGGGGTGTCTTCATCGCCCGTCACTTGCAAATCGGCGGCGGCTGGGGCGCGGTTTTTGACGGTAATCGTGACTGTCGATGGGTTTGAGAGGCGGCGTTTGTCATCGGCCTGATAGATAAAACTGTCTTCGCCTTCAAACCCCGGCAATGGGGTGTAGGTGAGCAAATTGGGGCCAACCCATTTTAGCTCGCCGTGTTCGGCACGGCGCATGAGGGCATAGGTCAGCGGGTCATTGTCTTTGTCATCACATTTTACGGTGATGGTCAGGGTTTCGCCGTTCAACATGCTTAGGGTTTGGTCGGTGGCGACGGGCGCTGTGTTGGCGGGGGCATTGGCGGCGGTGATGTCGAGGCGAATTTGGGCAACTTCAGATGATTTGTTTTCGCTGTCGATTGCAATGATGGTAAAAGCATCGAGACCCACAACCCCTTGATTGGGGGTATAGTTAAATTTGCCAAACGTATCAGGTTGCCCATCTACCCTTAACGATTGTAGTGTGC
>CAZLOF010000215.1:0-7592 GCA_964560745.1 uncultured Thermoflexus sp. | reverse complement strand
ACCTCATTGCGCCCCCACACCGAGGTGGGGTAGAGGCCATTGCGCGGCGGGCCATCGGTTTGGGCAATGGTTTTACCCTGCCCATCACGCACATGCACAAACGCCGTCAAGTTATCGCCAAGGGCATCACCGCCCAGCCATTGCAATGGAATCTCGATGGTTTTGCCGAGGCAAGCGATAAGGGGCGCTGACAGCCGCGCCACCCGCACCCCGCTGCTCAAATCGGCGAGTAATGCACTTGGTGGGGTTGTGGCCTCGCCCAATGGCACTTTGATCAGCCCAGCGTTGACCTCTGGCCCGCCGTCAACCCAGCGCAGGTTGATGCGATATGCGCCTTTTTTTAGCTCGGCGGGTGCGACAAAGGCAAAATCAACCCAATCTTCATCGTGTTGGCGCCAAAGTTGGGTGTTGATGAGGCGGCTGACGACCGGCAAGCCATCGCCACCTTGCATGAAAATCGGCTGCATTCGCAATTCGCGCCCAGCCACCCCCGTGCCTGCCCGCAACCGCACACTGATGAGCATAGGTTGACCTGCCGTCACGCTTTGGCTGTTGCTGCGCACCCCCGCCACTTGCCAGCCATCGCCCAAATTGTGCAGGCCATTGTCGATGGCTTGGGCCGCCGTCATTGGCGCTTGCACTCGTTGCCAAATTGTCATTGGCGACCCCCAAAAACGCGCATCTTCAAATTGGGCGACCGGCTGATAGAGCGCCCGAAACCATGCCTCTTGTTGTGGGTTGTGGGTATAGATTGAATTGACGTTGGTCAACGCCACATAGTTGGGTTGCTCGGCCAACAGGCCGTGCAAAAAATCACCATGCCGTATGCTGTCGCGGTATTGGGGGTGGGTGAGGCCGAGAAAATCGACGGCGTGGCGTTGGGCGTAATAGCTCATCACGCCAAGCTCGGTGACGCCGATGCTGGCGTTGGGCGGGGTGTTGTCGCGCAGCCATTCGCCCACCCGCCGATAAATATCGACCTTGGTTTCGGGCAAAATTTTGGCGGCGATTTGGCTGGGCGGGGGCGGCGTGCCCCCGCGCAATACCCCAATGATGGCGAGATCGACCACCAGCAGCAGCACACAATTCAACAAAAAAACAGCGCGGTGCAGCCACTGGCTGGGCGCGCCCAATACTTGGGCCAGCCGCGCTTGTGGGCGTTGACGGGTCGCCAACATGCCAACCAACACGGTGATGCCCGGGATCATGGGGGCGTAATACCAAACATAGGGGGCCACGCCCAAAGCGGTGTAGCCAACAAAATGCAGCACCGCCCACAAGATGAGCGCGGCCAAGCCGCCCTGCGTTTGGCCAAATTTCACAAGCGACCATGCCAAATGCGCCGCCCATTGGCCTTTGTTGCGCCTGAAAAGCAACAATAACGAGCGTAACAGGGTGCGCAGCCCTAAGGCAATGGCTAAACCGATCAGCACGCTAAAGAAAAAACGCGATTGCTCGCGGTAGGCACGGATGAGAATGAGCGCCCCTTCGGGGTAGCGCGTGAATGGGTAAAAGCCGGTTAAGCCCGCCACTGCTTGGGCGGTTTTGGTGGCGAGGGTGGTGGGGATGGGTGAGCCAAATTGCAGGGTGAGCCACAGGGCGAAGGGCGCATAAACGGCGAGGGCAGCGCACAGGATTAAGAGTGGATATTTGAGCGTTGAGGGTTGACGGAGAGTTTTGAGTGTGTGGGTAAAGTTGCCGCTGAGGGTGCTGGGGCGCTCGGTGATGAGGGCTCTGCGTAGTAGCAGCCCCAGCCGTTGCCAGCCGGTTTGGGGCTGGGGGCTGGGTAGGGCGAGGGCGAGGCTGTGCGGTTGTGGCAAGACGCGAATGAGTGTGACGGTGATGATCGCCATTAAGACCAACACGCCATCGCCACGCAGCCCCATTGCCACGCCACACAACACCCCAGCCAATAGCGCACCTGTGCGGCGTTGACCTAAGCCCATTGCCCACGCCGCCCACACCGACACGGCGATAAATAGCGGGGTCTCGAAGCCCATAGTGAGCCACAACAATGGAAAAAGCAGCAATGCCAAGCCGCCCGAAAACCCGACAAACGGGCGTTGTTGCTGAATCCCCAGCGCATAAATGCCAAAGGCCGCCGCCAGCAGTGCCGTTACACTGATCCAATAACTGGCGCTGGGGAGATCGGCCCCTAATAAACGGGGCAGGCTGAGCAACAGGGCGTAGAGTGGGCTGGTGGTGAGCAGGGCCGGTTTGGCATCGCCAACGTTAAACACAAAGCCGTTGCCGCTGGCGAGGTTTTCGGCGTAGCGATAGGTGATGAAGGGGTCATCGAAACGCAGCCCGCGCATATTGTAGGCGAGGCTGAGGCCGAGGATGAGGTAGATGAAACCTGCGGCAAGGCCGAGGCGAGAGAGTAGCTTGCGCAATGCTGGCATTTTAACTTGTGGCGCAGCCACGTTGCCCAACTGTGGCCTCGGCTTCGCTTGGGCGGGGTTTTATGCGCTGACCGAGCGGGTGGCAGATGCGCCAAATTAAGACTTAGAATTTGTCTTTCAGCACGGATTTGCGTATGCCTGCCCGTGAATTTCACGGTCTGAATAAAACAAATGCGTTAAAACGCATTAAAAATCTGGCGAACGCGCTTCAGCGCGTTTGAAAAGCTCAGTGTATTCACGGGCATATGCACAGTGCATTTAACTAGCGCAAGCAAATCATCGGAGATAATGCCCCAATATGTCATATTGGCGCACGTTTTATCATTTAATTTGGAGCACAAAAAACCGCGAGGCGCTCATTACCCTTGACATTGAGCCGCGTCTATTTGCATATTGCGTTCGCAAAGCCAATGAACTTGAAACAATGGTTCATGCTATTAATGGCTGGCATGACCATGTTCATATGATTGTGTCTGTGCCGCCCAAAGTTGCGATTGCAGATTTGTTGCATCTTATAAAAGGCGCAAGTTCGCACTTTAGTTTGTATGCCAGTTACCCATTGCGTGAAGCTGGCGTTATGTATGATGTTACGCCTGAGTCGTATTTTTAAAATGAAACACGTTTTACTGCTCGGCGACATCAATATTGATGTGCAAATGCGCGTGCCAGCGCTACCGGCGCTGGGGGGCGAGGTGCTGACCAGCGGCATACAATTGTCGCTGGGCGGCTCGGCCAGCAATGCGGCGGTGGTGCTGGCGAAATTGGGCAAACTGGGCGGCGGCCCCCAACACCTAACCGCCCACATCATCGGGCGGGTGGGGCAAGATGAATGGGCCAGCATCGCGCTGCAAGCCTTGCAGCGCTGTGGGGTCGAGACCAGCGCCGTGCAACGTGACCCCAATGTCAGCACCTCGGTGTTGTTCAATGCCATCACGCCCGACGGCGAGCGCAGCATGTTTACGCATCGCGGGGCCAATGTTCATACCGACCCCGGCCAAATCCCCCCTGCATTGTTTGAGCAGGCCGCTTGGCTACACATTTCGGGTTATGCCTTGCTCAATTCGCCGCAGCGGGCGGCGGTGTGGCAGGCGGTTGAATGGGCACGGCAGCGTCAAATACCCATCTCGCTTGACCCCGCGCTTTACCCGTCCCAAAACGCACCCGAGCAAATACGGGCCTTGTTGCCGTATTTGGCGTTGTGTGTGATGGGGCGCGACGAGGCCGAGGCCATCATGCCGACCCCATTTGCCCAAGGCCAGCCAACCGTGCCAGACCTGCTTGCGCCTTTTTTTGACACGGGTGTTTGTATGATTGCGCTCAAGCTCGGTGCCAATGGCTGTGTCATCGCCACCCGCGACCAAGCCCATTCGTTACCCGCCGTGCCCGCCAAGGTTATCGACACCACCGGCGCGGGTGATGCCTTTAGCGCTGGCGCAATTTATGGCTGTTTGCACGGTTGGGCCTTGCCGCAAATTGGGCAATTGGCAAATCGCTTGGGCAGCCTCGCCACCGAAGTGATGGGGTCGGGTGAGGCGCTGAGGGTTGACAGTTGACAGTTGACAGTTGACAGTTGACAGTTGACAGTTGATAGTTGACAGTTGACAGTTGACAATTGACAGTTGACAGTTGACAGTTGATGGTTGATGGTTGCGTATTTAACTGTCAACTATCAACTGTCAACTGTCAACTTACCAACTCGCTGGGCAAAAAGTTACAGCGATTCATGTAGACCACCAAAATTTCCTTGAGGTTAAAGTCAACGCGGGTGATGGCGACATTGTTGAGCGTAAACCAAGAGGGATGATCGTCGTAAGGCGGCATTTTTAGAATGTAACGCATGACCGAGCCATAAAATGCGCCATGACTGACCACACCCACCCGATCATTGCTATTGCCATGCCGGGCTTGTAATTCATTCACAAAACGCTCGGCGCGTTGGTTGCACATGTCCCAATCTTCAAACGGGCGATTTTGCCACCAACCCTGTTCATCGAGGTCGTTGGGCAATTGCAAACGTGGGAAGTTTTGCCTGAAATAGCTGCGGGGTTTGCCGGGCAAGCCTACCCGCTCACCGGCGGCATTGGCTAAATAGATGCCGCCATGTTCATGCACATCGGGCCATGCCACTGGGTGCAAATTGATGGCGTTGCCAATGGCAGTAGCGGTTTGCACGGCGCGGGTCATCAGGCTGCAATATAAATGGGTTAGCTCAAGCCCATGCACATTTTGCGGGTCGTGTTTGTGTTTGTTGGTGTTGGTGGCGGCTTTGGCCTGCCCAACCCGCATAAATTCGGCCACATATTGGGCTTGTTGTTGCCCAATCAGGGTGAGTTCGGGGTCATCTAGGCGGGCGGCATCCGAGCCGGTCGCATCCCATAACGCATTATTTTGCGATTGGGCGTGGCGTATAAAGTAGAACTGCATAGCAAAATTTAAAATTGAGAATTTAAAATTTAAAAAGACATTATGCCAAGATCACGATGCTTCTATCCTCGTAGAGGATAGAAGCATCGTGATCTTGGCGAAAATTTTATATCGATATTAACCCAACGGCGACCAAACAGATAAAAAGCCCAAGCACTTGGGTTTTGCTCAAGCGCTCTTTGAGAATAAGCCATGATAATAAGACGGTGCTGGCTGGGTAAAGTGATGACAAGACCGACGCGACATCGAAACGGGCGTATTGTTTGGCGAACAAAAATAACACATTGCCGCCCACATCGAACATACCGGCCACCATACCGGCTGGGTTGTGCAATGGGTTGGGGATAGGTTGGCGCTGAATGATGAGTAAGCCGATGGCAACCACAATGATGGCTAAACGTGAGACAACCAACGGCGCAAAAACTGCTTGAGATTCGACTTGGGCGATAAAGACAAAGAAAAGACCAAAGCCTAAACCCGCTAGTAAGGCAAAAATGAGAGGCGAGGGGCTTGGTTTTTGAGGCAGGGTTTGTGTTTCGCTGATATTTGGGTTGTTGTCGCTGCTTGTTTGTGCCACAAACCAAATGCCCAATAGCCCCAAGACAAAGCCGAGTAGTTTGAGCGGGTTGGGTAAACCATCGCGCAGGCTGCCATAAATAACGCTGACGGCGGCGCTGGTGACAGCCGAAGTGGGCGCGACAATGGCCGAATTGCCTAGCGACAACCCGTGATAGAGCGATAGAAGCCCCAATGAGCCGCCTAGGCCTGCCACAAGCGCCCACATCACATTTTGCCCGGCTGGCAATGATTCGCCAAACACCAACATTAACCCGAACAAGGCCAGCCAGCCCGCCACACCCGTCAGCAATAGGGCTTGATATTGGCTGGCTTTGAGCGCCGCTCGCCCGCCAAAAAAATCACCGCTGCCCCATACAATGGCAGAGGCCAAACCGAGAAAAACGCCGAGCAGACTAGACATGGGCGGCGATTATAGAACGAGATATAAATCGCTCGACGTAGCAAAATTTGCAACCTTTGCCCCACGACCAATCTTGGGAAATCTCTTATACACTAAAAAAGGATCTGCTTAAGGCTGTTCAGCAGAAATAAATGACGGCATATGATCACCGATCCACCCCTAACCCCTCCCAACGGGAGGGGCGAAATTCCCCTCCCGTTGAGAGGGATTAGGGGTGGGTTTTAACTTAGTAATCAATTATTTTCACGGCATGGCCTAACTATAAAAATGTATTCATATTCTCAACCTTTCCGCGTCATGACGATGGCGACCCTGATTGTCATCAGCCTAACCGCTTGTTCTCCGCAAAGCGCTGTGCCCGAAAGCAGCCAAAAACAAGGCGGCGTGGGCAATGCGCCGCCCAAACCGCCTTCGGCGGCGATGATGGCAACGGCTACACCTGTGCCGCCGCCTAAGCATGTCATTGGTTATTATCCAGCGGGTGCAGTGGCTAGCCAAAATTATTATGTCAAAGATATTCGCGAAAGCGGCTCGGCTAAGGTATTAACGCATATCAATTATGCTTTTTCAAATATTTCAAGTGACCTAAAATGTGTCTTGGGTGACCCCATTGCCGATATTCAAAAGGCGCATACCGCCGCCAATAGTGTCGATGGGAGTGTTGATGACGAAGCGGCTGTCACCCTAAAAGGCAACTTTAACCAATTGCGCAAACTCAAAACCCAATTTCCCAATTTGAAAATCATGATTTCGATTGGCGGATGGGATTGGTCGGATAAATTTTCGGATGTGGCACTGACACCTGAATCGCGCAAAAAATTTGTCGAGTCGTGTGTTGATCTTTATATCAAAGGGTTTGTGGGCGAGGGCATTAGTGCTGCTGGGGTGTTTGATGGCATCGATATCGATTGGGAGTTCCCCGGCGTAGAAGGCGCGAGCAAGAATTACCGAGCGCAAGATACCCAAAATTTCACCGCGTTACTAGCCGAATTTCGCGAACAATTAAATGCCTTAACCGCCACCACCCAAAAATCATATTGGTTGTCAATTGCTGCCCCAGCCACCCAAGAAAAAATCAAGAAAATTGAGGTCAACAAAATTCACAATTACCTCGATTACATTAGTGTCATGTCTTATGATTTTCATGGCACCTGGGACAACTACACTAATTTTCATTCATCACTCTATGGTTCATCTGCCAACCCAGTTTATTCTTACCAAACTTGGACCGATTCTGCCATTCAAACCTATTTAAATGGCGGGGTTCCGGTTAAAAAAATGGTGATGGGGGTGGCGTTTTTTGGGCGTGGCTGGCAGGGGGTTGGCCCCACCAACAATGGGCTATGGCAACCTGCCCAATCTGCGGCCCCGGGATCGCATGGCGATGGCACTTCTAGCTATCGTGCCCTTAAAACCTTGCGCGAAACAGATGCGCAATATGAGAGTTTTAGAGACGATGTAACCCAAGGTGCTTGGCTTTATAGCAAAACTGCGGGTATCTTTTGGGGCTACGATGATCCACAAGCCATCGGGCGCAAAATGAATTATGTGCTTAGCCGTGACCTTGGTGGCGTGATGATTTGGGAATTGTCTGCCGATGCCGCTCAAGGTGATTTGGTCAAGGCCATTGGCGCTGGGTTGCGTTAATCATAGCCGAGCAACGATACCGCCTAAAGTGCTTCAAGCGCTTTAGGCGATTTTTTTATGTTTAATCGAGAAATTTACCTTGACAAGGTCAACTTAAAAAGACGCATGCCGATTTCACTATACCCTCCCCTGCCCTAGGC
>CAZLOF010000214.1:0-7608 GCA_964560745.1 uncultured Thermoflexus sp. | reverse complement strand
GATGAAGTTGGCGAATTCACAGAAAATGCCGTCGAATGATATCATCTTGATACTAAAACTAACATTATGTCTATTCTCGATGAAATTCTCGAACACAAAGTAACCATTGAATTGCCTGCACGCAAAAAGAAAGTGACGCTGACAGAAATGCGCAAGACGGCAATAGCAGCGCCCGCACCGCGCAATTTTGCGGCGGCGCTACAAAAAACAGATGGACGGGTTGCGCTCATCGCTGAGGTAAAACGCGCCTCACCATCGAAGGGTGAATTGGTGAAAGGCGGGTTTGACCCAGTGGCGCTGGGGCAAATTTATGAGGCCAATGGGGCCTCGGCCATTAGCGTATTAACCGATGAGAAGTATTTTAAGGGTGCGCTGGCATATATGAGCGCGGTTAAAAACGCGGTCAATCTTCCGGTTTTGCGTAAAGATTTCATCATCGATGAATATCAAATTCACGAAGCGCGGGCAGCGGGGGCAGATGCCATTTTGCTGATTGTGGCAGCATTGGATGATGCCATGTTGGCCGAATTTTATGCCATTGCCACCGCCTTAAAAATGACGGCGCTGGTTGAAGTGCATGATGAAACCGAAGTTGACCGCGCCTTGGCGGTAGGGGCGCAGGTGATTGGGGTGAATAATCGCGATTTGCGTAATTTTGAAGTTAACCTCGGCATCACAGCCCGTTGCGCAAACCATTTACGCGCCAAGCAAATGGCCTTTTGGTCGCCTCAAAATCCCTCTGCATCTGACGCAATCACCTTGGTGTCAGAGAGTGGTATCTCGACCCCGAACCATGTTGCTAGGGTTGCCGACATGGGGGCATGTGCCATTTTGGTTGGCGAAAGTATTATTGTGTCAGCAAATTTGCCGGAGCAAGTACAGGCGCTTTCGTCGGTGCAATTGTAAAGTTAAAAATCGCATACACCTCTGAGGTCTTAGCGCAAATCGCGGCTCCAGCATCAAGCTGCACTAAGCCCTCCGAGGTTTCAATCTTCGCCATTTTACATTTGCCGACTTATACACATAAAGCCCGAATTTTTGCAAATTTGCCTTCTTGCAAGTAAAATTATTGTAAAATCAATAAAGTTACCCATATTGCTTCCAAAATGAAGGTCACACGACGCAAGTTCCTTAAATCTGTCGCAACCCTGATCGGGGTTGGAATAGGCACAACCGCCACACCGATGCGGTTAGCGGCGACGACGGAACATGCGCCGAAATCGCCACCGGCGATGGTGGCCAAAAAGCCAGCAGCCCAACCCATTCGGGCGCTTGCCCCTAAGCCCGCCGCCAAAAATACAATCACAAAACCTGTTGCACACACCACCCGCATCATTCCGTCTAAGCCCCATTCACCCACCCAAACCGACGGTATAGCCCAACAAACAGAGACAGCACAAACACTAGACGATAATGTCAATGAAACGGCAAAAGCTGGGTTATATGCGCCAATTTTGATGTATCACCATGTAGGTGGCAAACCCGGTCCTTATAACGTCAGTATTACCGAATTTAATATGCAAATGCGCTGGCTAAGTGAGCATGGGTACGTAACAGTCAGTATTGACCAAATTGCTGCGGCGTTGCGCGGCAAAGGCACATTACCAGCCAAGCCAGTCGCCATTACCTTTGATGATGGTTGGCGCAATCAACTAAACGCCTTGCCCATTATGCAAGATTATGGCTTTACGGCCACATTTTATTTGGTGGCAAATTACATCACGCCCAAAAGCAATTATTTTTTCGATTGGGGTCATGTCGAAACAGTGGTGAATTATGGGCATCAGCTTGGCTCACATTCGGGTCAACATTTGGCCGAAACTCGTTTTGCGGGCGATGCCTTAACGAAAGATGTGACCGCCGCCCGCGACGTGATTAAACAACATTTAGGCATCATTACAACCAGCCATGCTTACCCCTATGGCATTACCAATGCGACCGTGATGAAAGCGGTGGCAAACGCTGGTTACACCGCTGCGGTGGGTGTGTGGGGGCGCGCCACCCAATCGCTGGGCCAAATTTACAATCTACATCGGCTAGATGCACGTGGCGGCATTACACAAGCAAACTTTGGCAATCTAATGCAAGGCATTTTGACGCAACGTAACGACACGCCAGCCGCAGTCCCATCATTAACCGAAATTGCGCCAGAAGCACCTAACGCACGTCTCGGCCCTGATTCAAGATAATCACATTACCACTTGAGCAATCACCCATTGGCGAGGCCAAAAAGGCCACCCAATTGGCAATTTCGGCTGGCTCGATGGGTTTACCGCGTGGCATAGCTGAGAGCGCCCGTTCGAGCACATCAGGCGGCACCACATCAAACAAATCGGTGCGGGTCATGGCGGGGGCAATTGAATTGATGGCGATGCCTTCGCGAGCATAGCGCCGCGCCAAATGTTTGGTTAGGGTGTCAAGTGCGGCTTTGCTGGCGCGGTAATGAGCTGGATCAAACACCTCAAAGTTATAAGCCCCATTCGACGAAATATTGATGATCTTTTTGATGCCCGGGGCGCTGGTTTGGCGTTTGAGCAATAACGGAATGGCTTGCTGGCAGCAGTAAAACGCGCTGTCAAAATTGATCGCCATTTGCTTGCGAAATTCGTCGGGCGAAATATCGACAAAATCGTTCATGAAACATGTGCCAGCATTATTCACCAACACATCTAAACCGCCAAATTGCGCAGCCACAGCGGCAAATAATTGAGTAACGGCAGCGGCCTCGGCTACATCGGCCACCATTGGCACAAATTGGGGTAAATGGGTGGCTCGATTGAAGTTTACCTGCCGCGCTGTGTTAGCAATGCCGTCAGCATCGATATCGACACCAATGACATCATGACCATCACGCAGCAAAGCGTTGGCAATGGCAAGACCGATGCCGCGAGCGGAACCGGTTACAAGGGCGATTTTTCGAGGGGTGCTCATCGGTCTGATTATGCATTATGCCGCCAACAGCTCTTTTAGGCCATCGGCAAGGCTAACTTGGGGTCGCCAACCGGTGCTTTGCAGCTTGCTGCTGTTGGCAGACGAATGCAAAATATCACCGGCACGCGGCGGCATGTAATCCCAATTTACGGGTTTGTCTGACACTTGTTTAAGGGTGTTTAACACCTGATTTAAGGTCACCGACACCCCAGTCGCCACACAAAATAGCGCATCCCCTTCGAGTGTCGGATGCGTCAAGGCCTTTAGGTTGGCCTGTGCCACATCATGAACCGAGACAAAATCGCGGGTTTGTTCGCCATCGCCAAAAATAAGCAAGGTTTTGCCAACGCGGGCAGCATCGCTCCATTTTGCCAATACGCCGCTATAGGGCGAGTTGGCGGGCTGGCGGGGACCATAGACATTAAAATAACGCATTCGCACAGTGGTGATGCCATAACAACGGGCATAAATTTGCATCCATTCTTCGCCCATCAATTTGCTGGTGGCATAGGGCACAAGTGGGCTAACGGGCGATGTCTCATCTTTACCGCCCGGCAAATCGCCATATACGGCACAGGTGCAGGCCATCACCACACGGGTAATGCCCGCCAGCCGCGCTGCCTCAAGCACATTTACGGTGCCCAATACATTGGTGTTAAAGGTATACATCGGCTCAACGATCGATTGTGGCACACTGACCATCGCTGCTAAATGCAAAATAGCATGGCAGCCTTGGGCGGCGGCTTGCACGGTTGACAGGTCGGTAATGTCACCTTCGAGCAACGCTACCTTGTCTTTTTGGTCTGGGGTGAGGTGGGCGAGGTTGTCGGCATTGCCGGTGCTGAAATTGTCGAGAATACGGGCGCTATGACCCGCGTTTAATATGGCTTCGACACTGTGCGAGCCGATGAATCCGGCCCCGCCGGTGATAAGTATTTTCATGGTTGTATTGGTGCGATAGTTTACTCGGGTTTGGGCCGCTGACCAAGGGGCTTTGGGTGGAGTTAGTGATGTTAAAATTTCTGTCAAGAGAAGTTTTATGAAACTTTCCTTAACCCCTCTTAATTTCTTTGTATTAGCCCTTATTTTATTGAGTAGCTTTAGCCTTATATTTTGTGCAAAGGTATTGGTCTCAATAATTAAAACTAAATCCTAATGTCGTATCGCCGTACCCATCTTAAACAACTCGAATCTGAAGCCATTTATGTTATCCGCGAAGTGGCGGCGCAATTTGAGCGCCCCGCCTTACTATTTTCAGGCGGCAAAGATTCGATTGTGCTGACCCATTTGGCACAACGTGCCTTTGCACCCGGGCTGATTCCATTCCCCCTCATTCACATTGACACCGGGCATAATTTCGCCGAGACCTTGTTATTTCGCGATGCACTGACGGCCCAAATGCAAGCGACCCTCATCGTGCGTTATGTGCAAGACACCATTGATGCTGGACGTGTGACCGAAGAGACAACCCACAACCCCAGCCGTAATGGTTTGCAAACCGTCACCCTGCTCGATACCATCGCCGAGCTAAAACTAGAAGCCGCCATCGGTGGAGCACGCCGCGATGAAGAAAAGGCCCGTGCCAAAGAACGTTTTTTTTCACACCGCGATGCGTTTGGGCAATGGGACCCCAAAAATCAACGCCCTGAATTATGGCATCTTTATAACGGGCGCAAACGCACAGGCGAACATTTTCGGGTTTTTCCGTTGAGCAATTGGACCGAACTCGATATTTGGCAATATATTCAAGTCGAAAATATTGCCTTGCCAGACCTCTATTTTGCCCACACCCGCGAAGTGGTGTGGCGCAATGGTATGTGGATGGCAACTGCCCCCAATATCATCACCCCATTGCCGCATGAACGAGTCGAAATTCGTCAAGTGCGTTTTCGCACAATGGGCGATATTTCTTGCACGGGCGCAGTTGAGTCTACGGCCAGCGACACCGAAACCGTCATTCGTGAGATTGCCGCCGCCCGCATCACTGAGCGAGGCAGCCGTGCCGATGACCAAAAATCGGATGCGGCGATGGAAGACCGCAAACGCGAAGGCTATTTTTAGCCAGCACCACAAGCAACATGAACCTATTTCAAAAAGACCTTTTGCGGCTTAGCACCGCTGGCAGTGTCGATGATGGTAAAAGCACCCTGATCGGGCGCTTGTTATTTGACACCAAATCAATTTTAGAAGATCAAATGGCGGCAGTTGAGCGGGCCAGCCGCAAACGAGGCGACCCCTATTTAGATTTGGCGCTATTAACCGACGGCTTGCGTGCCGAGCGTGAGCAAGGCATTACGATTGACGTGGCGTATCGCTATTTTGCCACAGCCAAGCGCAAATTTATCATTGCCGATACCCCCGGGCATTTGCAATATACCCGTAATATGGTAACAGGCATTTCAAATGCCGAGCTTGCTATTATTTTGATCGATGCCCGCAAAGGCATTTCGACCCAATCCAAACGTCATGGCTTTTTGGCGTCGCTACTGCAAACGCCGCATTTGCTCATTGCCGTCAACAAAATGGATTTGGTGGATTATGATCAAGCCATTTACCAACAAATCGTGGCCGACTATACCGAGTTTGCCAGCAAGCTTTCGATTCAAGACCTAACCTTTATTCCGATCTCGGCCTTACAAGGCGACAATGTGGTGAATAAAAGTAGCCATATGCCTTGGTATGACGGCACGGCATTGCTGCATCACCTCGAAAATGTAAATATTGGCTCAAGCCGCAATTTAATCGATTTTCGTTTTCCGGTGCAATTGGTTTTGCGCCCTAACCAAGATTTTCGCGGCTTTGCTGGGCAGGTCTTGTCTGGCACAATCACACCCGGCGAGCCGATTACGGTGTTGCCATCGGGCAAAAACAGCCGCGTGGCAGGTATTTACAGCAATGGCGCAGCCGTCACAGAAGCCATCGCTGGCGACTCGGTGGTGTTAACCCTAAGTGATGAAATTGATATCAGCCGTGGCGACATGATTGTGCGCCAAAACAACTTGCCGCAAAAAGCCCAACAGTTTGAATGCACCTTGTGCTGGATGGACGAAACTGCCCTCAACCCGCAACGCACCTATGTGTTGCAACACAATACTCGGCTGGTGCGTGCCCAAATCAGCAAACTCAACTATCGAATCGATATCGACACCTTGCACCGTGAACCTGCCGAAACATTGCGGCTGAATGATATTGGGCGCGTCGAGTTTACGACAACTTCGCCGCTTGTTTTCGACCCATATAAGCTCAATCGCCTGACAGGTGGGTTTATTTTAATTGACCCCGACAGCAATAATACGGTGGCGGCAGGGGTGATACGCCAATCACAAACAAGTGGTAGCGGCACAGCGCTCAAACGCAGCTCACCCAATATTGTGCGCATGGACAGCGCCATCACCCGCGAAATGCGTGAACAAAAGGCTGCGCATAAGGCTGCCGTGATCTGGCTGACTGGGATGTCGGGCGCAGGCAAATCGACCATTGCACGCGCGCTCGAAAAACACTTGTTTGAGGCTGGCTGTCACACATTTTGTTTGGATGGCGACAACGTGCGGGATGGGTTAAATGGTGATTTAGGATTCTCGGCGGCGGACCGCACCGAAAATATTCGGCGTGTGTCCGAGGTCGCAAAACTGGCGTTTTCACACGGTAATATTGTCATTTGCACCTTTATCTCACCCTTTGCCCAAGATCGCAATTTTGCGCGTTCACTCATCCCCGCCGAGCGTTTTTTTGAAATATACGTCAATTGCAATTTAGAGACGCTAAAATTCCGTGACACCAAAGGGTTATATGCGCGGGCCTTGCGCGGCGAAATTAAAGACTTTACGGGTATTTCATCACCCTACGAAGCCCCCACCGCGCCAGAGTTGGTCATCGACACCCATGCGATGTCGGTTGAAGCCTGTGTAAAATCGATTCTAGATATGCTGACGTGATTAGGTTTTGCAAGAACTCTTAATTCAACATCTGCGCAAATGCCCCAACCGACATACCATAGTTAACACGCATACGTGTCCAGGTAAGCGAATTATCGATAGCATGAGTAGATCCCCAGCGCGTCGTAACAGCGCCCCATGTCTGAGCGTCAGCCAAAACCCGCATTACATTATCATCATATTGCCCTGCCGGATAAGCAAAAAAGCGCGGGCGTTTACCGATTTGCTCGGTAATTGCATCGATAGGCGTATAAATTTGCGTGTGCAAGAAGTCATTCGAGCGATTCCGTAAATCGGGATGCGTTTTTGTATGCGATTCAATATCCATTCCGGCTGCCGCCATTTCACGCGCCATATCCCAAGTAATATAAGACACATGATTTTGAAAAACCGGATCCGTAAAGACAAAAAACGTGCCGACCATGCCATATTTTTTGAGCAGCGGAAACGCATTTTCATAATGATCACGATAGCCATCATCAAACGTTAAAATAATCGGTTTGGCAGGTAATGGGGTATTGTTCACTAAATGATCATGTAAGGTATATAAATCAATCGTTTTGTAGCCATTTTCTTTCAAATATTTCAATTGATTTTCAAATTGATCGGGCGGCACAGACAAATTTACCCGCAATTGATCTTGAAAACTAGGTGGCACCGAAATATAGTGATACATCAAAATGGGCACACGCGCAATTCGGTGCAATGCTTCGGGCGAAAGTGTCGGTGGCACGCCCATCAC
>CAZLOF010000213.1:4884-7625 GCA_964560745.1 uncultured Thermoflexus sp. | reverse complement strand
AAGATGCGCGAAGGCGCCACCAAGATGGCGGCTGATAAGGGTGCGAAATTGTTGACAGGTGCAGGCAAGGCCGATGGCGATAACGCAGGCCAAGTGGCTGCCCTCGAAAACATGGTTGCGGCTGGTGCCACCACCATTTTGATCACCCCAAGTGATTCGAAGGCCATTGTGCCCGCCATTAAGAAGGCACGTGATGCTGGCGTTCAAGTGATTGCGCTCGACAGCCCAACTGACCCCGCTGATGCGGTTGATGCTTTGTTTGCCACCGACAACTATAAGGCTGGCGTGTTGATTGGTCAATATGCTAAGGCGGCTTTGGCTGGTAAAGCCCCCAAGATCGTAACGCTTGACTTGTTCCCCGGTCATCCAGTTGGCGCACAACGCCACAATGGTTTCTTGAAGGGTTATGGTTTGCAGACGCTCGAAGCCAGCAGCAACGAATTGGCCAAGCCCGCCGAAGTGGTGTGCATGGGCGACAGCTTTGGCGATCAAGCCAAGGGCCAAACTGCGATGGAAAACTGCTTGCAGAAGAATCCTGACGTGAACATTGTGTATACCATCAATGAACCCGCCGCCGCAGGTGCGTATCAAGCATTGAAGAAGGCTGGTAAAGAGAAGGATGTTGTCATCGTATCCGTTGACGGTGGTTGCGCCGGTGTGAAGAACGTCGAAGCCGGGATCATTGCCGCGACCTCACAACAATATCCATTGTTGATGGCCTCGAAGGGCGTAGAAGCTGGTGTCGCTTATGCCGGTGGTGCAGCCAAGGTGAGCGGCTATACCGACACCGGCGTGACACTTATTGCTGGTAAAGCTCTGGCTGGCGTAGACAGCAAAGATGTGAAAACCGGCGTTGATTTGTGTTGGGGCGATAAGTAAGAAGGATTGAGTGCTAAGTGTTGAGTTTAAAATTAAAATTCACTTTCTACTTGACACTTAGCACTCATAACTAAAAAGATCATGTCTACTCAAACCACAAAATCATCCAACCCCGCCTCGTCGTCAATTTTGAGCAAATTGCCCCCATTGACAATCTTAGGCCCCTTGGCCGCTTTATTACTTTCTATTATTTTCTTTTCATTGCAGTCAGATCGGTTTTTGGCTGGGCGAAATTTCTCGTTGATTGTGCAGCAGGTGATGGTGGTGGGCGTTTTAGCAATTGGGCAGACATTAGTGGTGTTAACTGGCGGTATTGATCTCTCGAATGGTATGGTGATGTCGTTAGGGCAGGTGGTGATGACCAAATTTGCAATGGATTTTGGTATGCCACCCTATTTGGCGATTTTGTGCGGTTTATTGGTAACGATGGGTTTTGGCTTTTTAAATGGCTTGCTCATCACCCGTATTAATTTGCCGCCGTTTATTGTCACCTTGGGTACGCTAAATATTGCTTTTGCGATTACGCAAATTTATTCTAAGGCCCAAACCGTGTCAAATTTGCCCGATTCGATGTTGGTATTGGGTGAGACTTTTAAAATTGGTGAAACAGCGATTAACTATGGCTCAGTGTTGATGTTATTGTTGTTTCTATTTGTGTGGTTTGTCTTGCGCGATACAGCCCCGGGGCGGCATGTTTACGCGGTGGGTAATAACGCCGAGGCAGCCCGCTTAAACGGCATTCCCTCGAAGCGTGTTTTACTTATTATTTATACCCTTGCTGGCCTAATGTATGGAATTGCGGCCCTGTTATTGGTGGCACGCACCAGCGTAGGCGACCCTAACGCAGGCCAAACCGAGAACCTAGAGAGCATTACGGCGGTGGTATTGGGCGGCACCAGTTTGTTTGGTGGGCGTGGCAATGTGTTGGGTACGTTAATTGGCGCACTGATTGTGGGTGTGTTTCGTAATGGTTTAACTTTAATCGGGGTTTCTTCAGTTTACCAAATTTTAATTACGGGTATTTTGGTGATTTTGGCCGTCACCACCGATCAGCTTTCACGCCGCAAAGGTTAAGATAACGGATAAAGTCATTTTAAAGCTTAGATAAACATAACCATGACAACCTCAGCACCTACCCCCGTTTTAGCCGCACACGGTTTAACCAAGCGTTATGGGCAAGTAACTGCCCTTGATGGCGCAGATTTTGAATTGTTGCCGGGCGAAATTTTGGCCGTCATTGGTGACAACGGCGCGGGCAAATCGACCTTGATCAAAGCCTTATCTGGCGCGTTAGTGCCCGATTTGGGTGAGATTAAATTAGACGGCAAAGTCGTCCATTTTAAAAGTCCATCAGATGCGCGTAAGGCGGGCATCGAGACGGTGTATCAAGATTTGGCGGTTGCCCCAGCCATGACCATTGCCGAAAACTTGTTTTTGGGTCGCGAAATTAAACGCGGTGGCTTATTGGGCAAATTGCATGTGATTAACAAAAAGCAAATGTTAGACGAAGCCGTCAAATATATGCAAGAGTTAAAAATTGGCATTCGCTCGATGAAACAAGCCGTCGAAACCTTATCGGGCGGTCAACGCCAAGGCGTGGCTGTGGCCCGTAGTGCGGCCTTTGCCAAACATGTGGTTATTTTAGATGAGCCAACCGCCGCGCTAGGCGTTAAAGAATCTGGCATGGTGCTTGATCTCATTCGTCGGGTGCGTGATCGTGGCTTGCCCGTCATTCTTATCAGCCACAACATGCCGCATGTGTTCGAGATTTCAGATCGTATTCATATTCAGCGGCTTGGTCGCCGCGCTGCGCTAGTAAACACCAAAGATATCACCATGCCCGATGCTGTCGCCATTATGAC
>CAZLOF010000213.1:0-4874 GCA_964560745.1 uncultured Thermoflexus sp. | reverse complement strand
GGGTGCAGCCACCGTCCGCCGTGGGGGCGGTAGATTCAACGGCTTGGCCGCCGCGCTGCACTGGTGAATACCAAAGATATTACGATGCCTGATGCTGTCGCCATTATGACAGGCGCAAAAACGATCTAAATTTGAAAGGGACCGATAGGTCTCAACCGATCGGGTTTGTTTTTTTCTCCTTTGTAAAGGTAAATGCACTTATTCCATTGGGTGAGGGGTAAGTGCATTTGCTTTTATCATATTATCGTGTTTTATACTTTTTAATAAGTTAAATTCGATAGAACATCCAAGATTCTTTTTGCTTTCTTTAAAATTAATTGTAAAACCCTATACAATAGTATTGTTGATTGAAGACATGCTATTGTCGTTTTTGCAATAATTCCTATTCTAAAACTAATGAATCAGCAACCTTCGATTGCCGACGTCGCCGAACAGGCTGGCGTATCCACTGCCACTGTATCGCGTGTATTATCAGGGCGACCACATGTAAGTAATGAATTGCGCGACAAAGTAACCAATGCCGCACGCTCGATGGGTTATCGGCCCAATCGCGTGGCACGCAATTTACGCACCCAACGCACCCAACTCATTGGGCTAATTGTTTCAGATATTCAAAACCCGTTTTACACCAGCATGGTACGTGCCGTTGAAGATGTTGCCTATCAGCAACAATACAGCTTATTATTATGTAACTCTGACGAAGACCCTGAAAAAGAACAGTTTTATATTGAATTTATGCGTGATGAACGGGTTGCCGGTGTCATCGCTTCGCCGACATCTGAAGCGACGACATCGCTACAAGCCTTGCGCGATGCTGGAATTCCTGTTGTTGCCATTGACCGTCGTTCGTCATCGACCCCAGTCGATACTGTGATGCTTGATCATGAAAAGTCGGCTTTTGAGTTAACCCAACACCTTATTAGCTTTGGGCATCAGCGTATTGCCGCGATTGTGGGCAATATGCAAACCACCTCTGGGGCCGAGCGTATGAAAGGCTTTTTGAATGCGATCCGTGCCGCAGGTTTATCGCCAGACCCAGAGCTGATTCGACAAGTAAAGCCAAATGAAAAAGAAGGCTATCAGGCTGCATTATCATTGCTTTCACAACCTAACCCGCCTACGGCATTATTTACTGGCAATAACCTCATTTCAATGGGGGCACTCAAGGCCATTCAAACCAAGCAATTGCGTATTCCCGATGATGTTTCGATTGCTGGGCATGATGATTTGCCGTGGATGACGTTAATTCAACCGGCATTGACAGTCGCCGCTCAGCCTATTTATGAAATGGGGCGACAAGCGACCGAGTTATTAATGTTGCGGATTCAAGGGGATGATCACCCTGTGCGCGAAGTGCGTTTGCAGCCGACTATGATGTTTCGTCAATCGTGTGGGCCGGTGATCGAGCGGCGAAATGGGGTTTATAAGGTAGTAAAGCCTTAACAATGATGCTATTGCCGGATAATTAGCCCTATGTGGCAACGCTTCCGCCTTCACTTTCGTGATCTTCATTTATTTACCAAATTTTTAGTTAAATGGCTGATGCTGGGGGGAAGTATTGGCGTTTTAGCCGGTTTTGCCTCGGCTATTTTTCTGGTCAGCCTCGATTGGGCCACCCAAACCCGTGTTGCCAACCCTAATTTGCTATTTGGCCTGCCCTTGGCTGGCTTTGGGGTAGGATGGATTTATCAGCGCTTTGGCGGTATTGCGGCGCAAGGCAATAACCTTGTCATTGAAGAGGTGCATAGCAATCAAGTGCGAATTCCGCGGCGCATGGCCCCGCTGATTTTATTTGGAACTGTTGTCACCCATTTGTTTGGTGGCTCGGCAGGCCGCGAAGGCACAGCCCTGCAAATGGGCGCGAGTTTGGCCGATGGCTTGCGGCAATGGTTGCAGCAGCATTTCCCCATCACACTGCAACCCACATCTTATGAGCGGCGGCTGATGTTGATGGCGGGTATTAGTGGCGGGTTTGGGGCGGTATTTGGCACGCCAGTGGCTGGGGCGGTATTTGGGATGGAAGTGCAAACCATCGGGCGGATTCGTTATGAGGGGTTGTTGCCGTGTTTGATTGCGGCTTATGTCGGTGATTTGGTCGTGCGGGCACTGGGCGTGGCGCATACCCATTACCCCCAATTAGCCCATGCCGAAATTGCGCCCTTGTTGCTGGTTAAAGTGGCGGGGGCGGGGGTGTTATGCGGCCTCGTCAGTCATTTGTTTATTGAGCTAAATCATGCTATTAAACACATGATGACACGCATTCACAACCCTGCTTTGCGCCCTGTTGTGGGCGGCGTTGTCATCATTGCTCTCACGTTGGCGTTGGGTGGGGTGGGCATCTCGGCCAATGATTACCTTGGCCTCGGTGTGCCGTTGGCCCTGCGCAGCACACAAGGTCAAGATGTCTTCATTTTGGCATTTTTGCTCAAATTAATTTATACTGCGCTCACGCTTGGCACGGGCTTTTTGGGCGGCGAGGTGACACCGCTGTTTGTGATTGGGGCCACATTGGGTAGCACATTGGGGCAGGTGTTGAATGTAGACCCAGCTTTTATGGCGATGCTCGGTTTTGTGGCGGTTTTTGCAGGCGCAAGCAACGCCCCCATTGCTTGCGCCTTGATGGGTATTGAATTATTTGGCAGTGGCGCAATGGTTTATGTGTTGTTAATTTGCGCTATGGCTTATTTGGCCTCTGGTCATCGTAGCATTTATATAACGCAGCGTATTGGGGTAACTAAGTCACCGGATATTAATGCTTACGAGAATGAACGATTACGCGACTTTTCGGCGCGGCGCAAATCGATGTGAACTCCCTCCCAGCGGGAGGGGGGAGGGGGAACTGATCATTAACCCACCAACCGATACCCACGCCCACGCACAGTGGTGAGATATTTGGGGTCGGTGGCATTTGGCTCTAACTTGGCACGTAAACGGCTGACTAATTTTTCAATCCGCACATCGTCCACATCTTCCAAATACCCTTCACCCCATACATTGGTGACAATGGTGTATTTATCGACAATTTTGTTTAAGCGTCCGTAAAGCAGTAACAATAATTTGTATTCGAGATCGGTCAACGGTTCAATTTTGCGCTCATTGACATATACCTCGCCCGAATCAATATCGACCCGCACGGTGCGGCGGGTTCCCATACGCAAAATGGCTTGCCGATTGAGATAACTGCGCCATACCTCACCCGTTACGGCTCGTCGGTCTTCGCCCTCATTGGGGCGGGCCAATATGCGTTTAATACGCAATTGCTCCAAGGTCAAGGCATCTTCGGGGTCGCCGGTGGCGTGGGCCAATAAAGCGGCTTGCTCGGTGGCGCTCAATTGCACCCATAGTTTGTCACATTCGGCCCGCACATTGGGGTCATGTTCAATCAGTTGTTCGGTTTGGCGCAAGGCATCCATTCGTGCATTAAGTGGCGTGCCAATGCCAGTGCGCATTAGTGTGCCGATCACACTGCGCATCAGCCCTGGGTGGCCCCCAGCTTGGGCCACAATAAAATCGAGTGCTTCATCGCCCAAGGCTTCGCCACGTGCTTGGGCCAATTGTTGCCCCAGCGCTCGCGCATCTTCGCGGTTCAAAAAGCCCAGCCATTGCACTCGTGGCCCAATCAACTCGATAAATTCACCGCGTTCTCGATCATTGCGAATATCGCCCAAACGGCGATCAGTGGCAGTAATGTATACCAAAGCCTCACGATAACGATCTTTGGTGGCGCGTAGATTTAAGAATGCGCGACCTTCGAGCATTTCAAAGGGGTCGTCAAATTCGTCAAACAAAATGACGACAGTGCGGCCACTGTGTTCACACAATAAACCCATTGCACGGTTAAACGCCAATGGGCTGCGAATGGGGGATTGTGGCTCAATAATTTGTTGATAACACGCATCGAGTTGGGTGGTTAAATCAAGGCTGGCGCGGTTGCGTTGCAATTCTTCAATGGCACTACGCACAATAAGTTCGCGTAGGCCTTGCTCACTACGCTCGGCCATCAAATTACAATCGACATAAACAAATAGCCATGCCCGGCTTGGGTCTTGCAAAAAACGCTCACGCACAATTGGCGAGGCGACATCGCGCAAAAAGCGCGATTTGCCCATATTGCTCAACCCAACAATCGACACACATTCGCCATCTCGAATGGCGGTAAACAAAGTAAATAAATCTGCCCCACGCAACATGCGTTATATTTTACTTGTTAAAATAGCCATGAGCTATGAGCCATGAGCCATGAGCCGTGAGTTATAGTTCAAAGCTCAAGACCCAAAGCTCAAAGCTCAAGGCTTCTTTATTATGTTAAAAATATTTGGCGAAATAGCCCCATATGTGGCTTTATTGGTATCGTGGGTGGCAATGACGGGCAGTTTGTATATGAGCGAAATGCTGCGCTGGCCGCCATGCCCTTTATGCTGGGCACAGCGGGCGTTTATGTATCCATTGGCAATCATTTTGCCGATAGCGGTTTATACACGTTGGCAAAAATTGCCCAAATTGGTGCTGCCCATGTGTTTGATCGGCGGTGGGATTGCGTTTTATCATTACATGGAAGTAATGCATATTTTTCCGCCTGCACCGTGTAATGTATTTAGTGCCGTGCCGTGTGAGGTCGATTTGCTTATGATTAGTACCCGCAGCACTTGGCTGGCGGTGCCGCTGTTGTCGCTTACCGCATTTGTGTTGATTGGGGTAGGTATGGTTTTGCTGCATAAGTCACAAGTTTGGGCGATGGTGGAGGAGGCGTAGGGGAGGCGAGTTGGGATGTCTATGAAACTAGGTTTAATGTAAGGCTGTTAAGCAAAAATAATTGCTTGAAATCTTAAAACCCACCCCTAACCCTTCCCAAGGGGAAGGGTTAGGGGTGGGTC
>CAZLOF010000212.1:0-7645 GCA_964560745.1 uncultured Thermoflexus sp. | reverse complement strand
GGGCTGAGCTGGGCCAATTCACGCTCGATCAACCCGCGATACTCGCCGATGAGCGCCCGCTCAAGTTTGCGCACGGCATCGTAGCCGAAAGGATCGAAGGGCGTGCCGCGCAGCCCACGCAACCCAACCAAGACGCGATAAACAGCATCAAACCAGCGCCCCAATTTAATTTTTTGCTTTAGGCCGAGCATTTTGAAAATCGGCGGGTGCAAGTGATACGTCACCGCCGCATCTGCGCCAAATTGGGCTTGCAGCGCCGCCCGCGCCTCTGGTTTGAGGTGCAGCCGCGCCACCTCATACTCGTCCTTATATGCCATCAATTTAAACAAATAGCGCGTCACCGCCTCGCTCAGCCGCGTCTGACCCGGCATCGCCGCCGCCTCTGCTGCTTGCACCCGCGCCACAAATTCGGCATACTGCGCCGCATACCCGGCGTTTTGGTAGGCTGTCAGTTCCTTCACCCTCAGGGTGAGTGCTGAGGAAGAAGTGCTAAGTTGGGAAGTGCTTAGTGCTAAGTGCTTAGTGCTTGGTCCGGTGTCTGTACTCTGTATTCTTGATTCTTGGTTCTTGGTTCTTGGCTCTTGGCTCTCCATTCTGCCCAGCCGAAATGCCGCCAAATTCATCTCGACTTGTGCGCCGTTGAGGGTGATGGCGCGTTCGATGGCGTCGGCGCTGATGGGGATGAGGCCGCGCTGGAAGGCCGCGCCGATCACGATCAGATTCGAGGCCAGATGATCGCCAAAATGTTGCTCGGCCAGCGCCTCGGCATCGAAGAAATAATTGTCGTCGGGGCGGGTGCATTGATTGATGACGTGGGTCAAAATATCGTTATTTGGGAATTGGGCATCAACATTGCGCACCATGCCGCCGGTTGGCACATGGCTGATTGAGCCGATGGCCACCGTATGACCGACCCGCGCTCGCGCCAAATTTTGCGGTTGGGTCGCCGTCAACACGTCAAAGGCCAAATACACATCGGCCTCGCCATTGCTAAGCAAATTTGAGCCACGATTGGGGCTGGTGCTGATGCGAATGTGCGACACCACTGCCCCACCTTTTTGGCTGAGGCCGGTCTGATCCATGCCATCCACGCATTTGCCATCCAACAGCGCCGCCGTCGCCAAAATTTGGCTGGCCGTCACCACGCCCGTGCCGCCAATGCCCATCAAAAAAAGATTGGCGGATTTTGGGGATTGAGGATTAAGGATTGGGGATTGGGGATTGCTTAATCCATAATCCTTAATCCCTAATCTCTGTTCCTTAATCCCTATTTCTTCAACCGTAATAAATGCCGGACAATTGCCGAGCAAACACGAATAATCTTTGTTGCACGACGATTGGTGAATTTGGGTTTTGCGACCAAATTCGGTTTCGACGGGGTGAACGCTGAGGCAGTTGGATTTGACACCACAGTCGCCGCAGCCCTCGCACACCGCCTCGTTGATATAGACGCGGGTGGTCGGCTCGACGGCTTTGCCGCGTTTGCGGCGGCGGCGCAATTCGGCGGCGCACATTTGGTCGTGAATAAGCACGGTCACACCGTTCACTTCACGCAAGGCGCGTTGCGCCTCGTCTAGCCGATCACGATGCCAGACCTCGACCCCAACCGCCAACGCGTTGGCATCATCGTCTTTCAACTCGTCATACTTTTCAACATCGTTGGTGGTGATGATGATGCGTTTGACACCTTCGGCGTGTAGCAAATGGGTGAGGGCTGGCACGGGTATGGTTCCATCCACCGCTTGCCCGCCGGTCATGCCGACCGCGTCGTTATACAGCAATTTATAGGTGATGTTGGCCCCAGCCGCTACCGCTTGGCGAATGGCAAGCGAGCCAGAATGAAAAAAAGTGCCATCGCCCAAATTTTGAAACATGTGCGGGGTGTCGCTAAACGATTGCGCCCCGGCCCATTGCGCCCCCTCGCCGCCCATATGCCCCAAACCGATGGTATTGCGCCCCATCGAATGCACCAAGCCATGACAGCCAATGCCGCCCAATGCTAGCGAGTCGGCTGGCACAATCGTCGAGCGGTTGTGCGGGCAGCCTGAACAGAAATAAGCTTGACGGGGCGCGGAGAGAGGGATTAAGGATTGGGGATTAAGGATTAGGGGGTGGGAATTGCTTAATCCTTCATCCTTAATCCTCAATCCCCAATCCATAGCCCATCGCGCCAAAATCCCTTGCAACAGGGCCGCATCAAGGCCACCGTGATAGGGGATGAGGGTTTGGTCGTTGGTGTCTTTTTTGCCGATGATGCGTGGGCGCTGGGGTAGGGGGTAGAGAGCATCTCGCACCAAGAGTTCGAGGAAGGCGCGTTTGTCTTCGACCACCAAAATCTCATTTAACCCCCGCGCAAACTGCCGCACTAGTTCGGCATCAAGTGGGTAAACCATGCCGATTTGCAGCAGCCGCACCCCGCCTTGGCGCAGTGCCTCGTCATCGAGGCCGAGGTTGAGCAGAGCCTGCCGAACCTCATAATACACCTTGCCCGCCGCGATGATGCCGACACGGGCATTGGCCCCATCTACCCGCACCCGATTGAGGCGATTGGCAGCGGCAAATTTGACCGCCGCCACCAAGCGCCCCTCGTGAATTTCTTGTTCGAGCATGATGCTGGTGGGCGAGCCAAGGGTGTGGGTTTGGCTGGTGGCGCGGGTGTGCGCCCAAGGTTTGCCCTTATAGTCAAATTCGGGCAAGCTGATGTGCAGCCGGGCGGGGTCAACCTCGGCGGTGGCAAATTGGTCGGCCACATGCGTTTCGATCTTAAATCCCGTCCACAGCCCTGTATAGCGTGACAATTCGTAGCCCAGCCGCCCAAAATCGAGCACATCTTGCACATTGCCGGGCGCGAGCACGGGCAATAGCGCGTCATACAGCGCCGTGTCTGAGCGCGACGGCAAGGTCGATGATTTCGACATGGCATCATCGCCCACCACCGCCAGCACACCACCCAATTTGCCCGTGCCGCCGACATTGGCATGTTTAAAGATGTCGAGGCTGCGGTCGAGGCCGGGTGCTTTGCCATACCACAGGCCGATCACGCCGTCATATTTGGGCAATGGCAACAGATTGGCAATTTGGCTGCCCCAAATCATGGTGGCAGCGAGGTCTTCATTGACGCCGGGTTTGAATACGATGTGCTGCGACTTGAGCAACGCGCTTTGCCGTGCCAGCAATAGGTCTAATCCGGCCAAGGGCGAGCCACGATAGCCCGAAATGAGGCCAGCGGTGTTTAGCCCCTTAGCGGCATCGGCGCGGCGCTGGTCGAGCATAACGCGAATGATGGCTTGCACACCCGACAGCAAAATGGTGCCGCTGGGTTGGGTGTATTTGGCATCGAGGGTGAAGGGGGGATGGGTTGACATGGGGTTTTAGGGCGATAAAATGAGGTGAAATCTCACGCAAAGGTGCAAAGGCGCAAAGAAAGTAAAGATTTCAAACCTCTCACAAAGAAAACAAAGTTCACAAAGTTTTTTTCTTTGTGTTCTTTGTGAGAACCTCTCTCTTTGCGCCTTTGCGTGAAAAACCTCCAAGGAGTATACAAGATGGATATTCGAGAACACAATCGCATTGCGTGGGACAAGCAGGTAGCCGATGATAACGAATGGACGCGACCCGTCAGCAGCGAGCAAATTGCGGCAGCGCGGCGCGGTGAATGGTCGGTAGTGCTGACGGGCTATCAGCCCGTGCCGCGCAGTTGGTTTCCGGCCTCGCTAGTGGGGGTGAATGTGCTGTGTTTGGCGGGCGCGGGTGGGCAGCAAGGGCCAATCTTTGCGGCTGCTGGGGCGAATGTCACCGTATTCGACAACTCGCCTGCTCAATTGAGGCAAGACCAACGGGTGGCGACACGCGATGGCCTGACGATTCGCACGGTCGAGGGCGATATGCGTGACCTGAGTGCTTTTGCCGATGCCAGCTTCGACCTGATTTTTCACCCCGTATCAAATGTGTTTGTGCCCGAGGTGCGGCCTGTGTGGCGTGAATGTTGGCGCGTGTTGCGGGCGGGCGGCAGCTTGTTGGCAGGCTTCATGAACCCAGTCGAGTTTGTGTTTGATTTTGACTTAAAAGAGGATATGGGTGTCTTAAAAGTGACGTATAGTCTGCCCTATTCCGATGTCGAGAGCATTACTGAAGCCGAGCGCGATAAATTGTTTGGGGCCGAGTCGCCGGTCGAGTTTAGCCATACCTTCGATGACCTAATTGCTGGGCAACTTGAGGCCGGTTTTGTGCTGACCGGCTTTTATTCCACCCCGCATCACGCCTCAATCACAGCCAGATATGGCATTCCGGGCTATTTTGCCACGCGGGCGGTGAAGGTGGGGGCTAAGGCTTTTGTTCACTTTGAAAACCATAGCTAGACTGAATCTTAAACTTTTTTGACAACTTATGCCACTTACAGGGTTTTTGCTTGCTTTTTACTCCCTTCTTATGCTATAAATACATTGTGTTCGCTAAGAACATCGTTAAATATCGAGATTTTGTAAATCTGCGATTCGTTTTTAACGCACTCGGCTTGGTAAACCAATTTTGTTATACCAAGCAAGGGAAAAAATGGGGAACCCCCAAATTTCACTATTCCAAAGCTAGGTTTAAAGGGGAAATGGTGAAATTGGCGAAAACCGCGTTTTTGAGCCTTTCTTGGTATCTTTAGCCATTGATCGCTAGGGCGGCGATCAATTTTCCAATCCACTAACCCATATTCATATTAATGTGCTGCTTCTAAGACATTTTAATGGTTAGAACACAGCAAAATAAAGGAGCATCATGCGTAAATTACTTGCACGGCTCGCCGTCTTGCCAATAGCCACCAGTTTGTTTTTAGCAATAAATAACGATATAGGTGCATGGCAAGCACAAGCACAGGGTAACGACCCCGCCATTATCAATGAAATGCATAGGTCGGTCATTGCTGGGTCACAAACCTTGCAACAGTCGGGGCGGATAGGGCCAATCGGCATATTTGTCTTGGCTACGGCATTACCACCCGCCCCAGCCGAGGCTAATACTTTTACTGCCAAACAACCCCCGCCTCTCAATAATGAGGAAATGCGGAGCTTGGCAAACCAAATGGGGTTAAAGCCAGAGCTTTATTCGATCAATCTTCCCACCCCACCGCCACCTTACGAGGCAAAATTGCCGACGTTTATTGTTGATGGAGCGCGTCAAATCTCGTTTTTTGGGTCTAATATTAATTATCAAGACACATCACAGCAATCGATGCTGGGGCTATATTTTGGGCCACCGGTTGCTGGCCCAACCCCATTAAGCTTTGAAAAGGCCAGTGCTATTGCCGAAGAGTTTTTAAAATCGCGCAATTTGCTGACGTTTGATTATGTTATTCAGCCCCCTGACAATAATTATTACCCGTTTGATGGCATGACACTCGTCCTTTTTAAACGGATTATTGCTGCTGCGCCTCAGCCAGTTTATTGGCCCAACCCACAAGCTGTCGTGATGGTTTCACACAATGGACGTGTCATGTCATTTTATAACGAACGCTTTGCCCAGATTGATGTTGAAAAAAACACCGCGCTAATATCAGCAGATGCGGCTTGGCAAAAAATGCAGGATGGGAAAGTGACCAACTTCTCAATTCAACCCGCCAATATGCCATCACCCCAAAAGCAAATTCAATATTGGTCGCCTGAATTAAAACCCGGGCGACAATTCGATTTTATTGGGCGTCCATTTGTGCTTACACCTGTTGAATGGCAGGGTAAACCACTGGTGATGATTGGCAATGCCACAACGTCAAATTACCCGAAGTCACTTTTAGATGAGCTAAATAAAACGTCAGACTCAACCCAATATCAACCATTGCATGTGACTGGGCGCTTAAACCGTAATGACAAAGGCGAGGTTGGTTTAGAAATAACTGATTGGGAGTCGTTAGACCAGCGTGCATTTGTATCTGTGCCTGCTAAGGTGCAAATAAAAACAGATGCAACGGGGGCACGCATTGGTGTGCTAGATCGGGTTTCGCTGCCAAATTGGGGGCCAAGTGAAACTGCACCTAACCAAATGGTCATTCTTTACCCACCCGAAGATTTAACCAGCGATACGACGGTTATTGTTTTTGGGATAGTGTCAACCAAAAAACATAATGATATCCCCGTGCTCAGTTGGATGGGCATGGTAAATGCCAACGATTTGCCAGCACCCAGCGCAGGGACACCGCCCCCCGAAGCTGGTGGCCCAGAATTTGTCTCATTAACGAATGTAAAGGGTTTTGTCGCAGCCCCCCAAGTGACAACGATACCTGTCACATTACCCACCCCACCCCCGCCCACACCGACAAGAGATGCCACCACGCCCACGCCCGCGCCACCACCTTTTTCGCCTGTTCCGCCCCCTTACAAAAATGGCGATGTCATTGAGGCGCTTGACGGGCGGGCCTTTATGAATGTCATACTAAGTTATGACGGCAAGAAACGTACTGTCCTCACCAACTTTAATGTCGGCAAAGATGATATTTCGACGCTATCTGTCGCACCGAGTCTTTCATTAGGTTTAATATTTAAAGATGACAATGGTATTGAGAAATTACACTTTAAACGTCTACGGGTTTGGGGCAAATATAAATTATTACCCCCCGAACCTGGTACCACATTTTTTCAAACACCCTATAACATTGAGGTTGATCGCTATGAAGTGATTGACCCTGATACACAACTAGATTGGTGGGTTGGCAAATTGATGACGACAACGATAGACAATCTAACTGTTGCCTACCTACAAACCCGCGCTGGCGACCGTTTTATGATGCGATCGAGCCTATATATGACATTGCAGCCTTTGCCACCCGGGCCTATAAATCAAGATGATTTATGGCGCTCATATTTGGGGCCAGCCAACACTCAAATATTAATTTATGGCGGCTTAACCCGCCAAACTGCGGGTGGGATGCGTATTCTCGAAGATTTTGCCCGCCATTTAGACCCAGCCGTCGCTAACGCCACACAGCTTAGCGACCTTGCAAATATAAAAGTAATGGCACAGCCAATGGTATTTCGTGAACCCAAGCCACAAACGTTTACGGTATCGCAAGTTGAGGTTAGCTATGGCATACTACCCATGCCATTTAACTTTGGTATCCCCTTATCACAAGCCAACCTTAAGCAAAACCCAAATATGCCTAATAAATTAGCTGTAAATACATCGGTTATCAATGTCGAGCGCATAATAAATGCGAATCAACCAGCAAATATTACCGCTACAAGCTGGTCGAGGCAAGCAAATGGGTTTTCGACCATCTCAAACACAACTCTAAATATTGGGTCTGGCATGTCTACGGATCAAACACTCATTCCGGTCTGGGTATTTAAAGGTAAACTTGAAGATGGCAGCAAGGTTGAAGTGATGGTTGATGCCCGTGCCCCATAAATTTTGCTATTCAAAGATGACACTTTGCGGTAGAGGGCGGGTCACAGACCCGCCCTCTACCTTGAATATGCAATGTTTATTTTGCCTGTGTACAACAAATCGCAAATAGCACCACAGCAAAGATGGTTCAATAAATAAGATGGTGACCAATGTGGAAATATTTCATACTGATCTTCTGGACAATATTTTTATGGGCCACCCAATTATGGGGAACGTCATCTTTGCCAAGCGTTGCTCAAATGCCTGCTGATAACTTTGAAAC
>CAZLOF010000211.1:0-7663 GCA_964560745.1 uncultured Thermoflexus sp. | reverse complement strand
GGTGACCCGTCTTTTTGACTGATTTATTGTTGGTATGGCAAAAATGAGACGGGTCGGTGACCCGTCTTTTTGACTGATTTATTGTTGGTATGGCAAAAATGAGACGGGTCACCGACCCGTCTCTACATCGGTTATTTATTTTGTGAATGGGTCTTACGCCGTAATATTGCAAAAATCCAATTTTTATAAAAAATCTAAGCAACCTCATTTAAGATTGAGGACAATTTCAACTTATTTATGCTAGAAACCATTATTTCATCCCCGACCAAAACTGTGATTATTGGGCCAAACCGCCCATTTGTCATCATTGGCGAGCGTATCAACCCAACTGGGCGCAAAAAATTGGCTGCCGAAATGGCCGCCGGTAATTTTGACCGCGTGCGCCAAGATGCCATCGACCAAGTGACCGCAGGTGCACATGTCATTGATGTCAACGCTGGCATCCCATTGGCCGACGAGCCAGCCCTGTTGGCCGAGGCCATTCGCATTGTGCAAAGTGTGACCGATGTGCCCATTTGTATCGATTCGTCGATTGTGGCAGCGCTTAAGGCGGGGTTGGCCGCAGTCAAAGGCAAGCCATTGGTCAACTCGGTGACAGGCGAAGAAGAACGCCTAGAGAGCGTTTTGCCGATGGTGGCCGAATACAAAGCCGCCGTGATTGCCATCTCGAATGACGAAACTGGCATTTCATATGACATGCGCGAGCGGCTTAAAGTGGCAAAACGCATTGTCGAACGCGCCGAGCGCTATGGCATTCCGCGTTGCGATGTCATTATTGACCCACTAGCAATGCCAGCCGGGGCGATTGCAGGCGCAGGCAAGAATGTGTTTGAGTTGGTGCGGATGGTGCGCGAGGAATTAGGTTGCAATGCATGTTGTGGCGCTAGCAATATCTCATTTGGCTTGCCGGGCCGCCCGGTGTTAAACGGCGCGTTTTTGGCAATGGCGATTGCGGCAGGCATGACCTGCGCCATCACCAACCCTATTGAGCACGAAATTAAGCGCAGCATTATGGCCGCCGATTTGATGATGGGACACGATGAAAACTGTTTAAATTGGATCGCTGTCAGCCGCGAAAATGCCCAATCTGCTGTTGCCAGTGGGGCCACGCCAGTGAATGCTGCTGTCAGCGCTGCCGATCAGGCGCGTGCCGAACGTGAAGCACGTCGGGCATCCCGTCGAGCGGCACAGGCTTAAGCCGCGTAAAATACCCGTAAATAATTACGAATTACAAATTACAAATTACGAATTTGATAATTCTTAATAATGAGCGGTAAGACAGGTTTTTGCCGAAATTACTATGCCTATATCCCCATAAGCGATATAGGCATAGTAATTTCGGCATTGCCACTTTTTAATTACCTCTGTTTATTAAGAAGTCGCTCAAAATTTGTAATTCGTAATTCGTAATTCGTAATTCGTAATTTTTTTTCTGAGGAGAACCATGGATTTTAGTGATTTGCCCGACGATGAGTTGTGGCTACAAATGCAAGATGACTTATATGACGGCATGAAAGAGGAAGTGGCAGCCGAGACAAACGAAGCGCTAAAGCGTGGCTATGGCCCAACTGAAGTGCTTGAGAAAGGCTTGGTTGCTGGGATGGATGTGGTTGGGGTTGATTTTCGCGATGGCGTATTGTTTGTGCCCGAAGTGTTGATGGCCGCTAACTCGATGAAAGCGGGTATGGAAATTTTGCGGCCTTTGCTCACCGAAACCGGTGCACCGCGTGTCGGCAAGGTGGTGATTGGCACAGTCAAAGGCGACATTCATGATATTGGCAAAAACCTTGTGGCAATGATGCTTGAGGGGGCTGGCTTCGAGGTCATCAATCTTGGGGTCAATGTCGATGCCGATAAATTCCTCGCTGCCATCAAAGAACACAAGCCAGACATTATTGGCATGAGCGCTTTGTTGACCACCACCATGCCTTACATGAAAGTGGTGAATCAAATGCTCATCGACGAGCGCTTGCGCGAAGAGGTGTATGTCATGGCTGGCGGCGCACCCGTCTCTGAGACCTTTGCCATGGCGGTCGGGGCCGATGCCTATGGTCGCGATGCTGCGACTTCGGTGGACATTGCCAAAGCCTATATGGACAATGTGCGCAAGCAAGATAAGATCGATAAAGCCGCCGCAGCCGCAAATCAATGAGTGAATGGGTGAATGAGTGATTAAATACAATTGCTCATTCACCTATTCACCTATTCACTCATTCACTCATTAAAATGATCAACCCCCGTGCCCAAATGCTCATCGATGCGTTAGCATCTGGCCCCAAAGACGTGGCACGGATGCTGCGACCGCTTAATGCCGACCAGATGCGTTTTGTGCCAGCGGCAGGCGAGTGGTGTATTGCGCAGGTCGTTGCACATTTGATCGATATTGAACCAAAATTTCGGGCGCGGTTACAGCGTATCGTCGAGCAAGACAACCCCCACGAACCCTTTATTGGGCCTGACGAAAATGCCTATGATGCCAGCATCCCCATCGAGGCCTTGTTGGCTGAATTTGCTGAGCGCCGTGCCGTAACCACCAGCTACCTCGCCAGCTTAAAAAATACTGACTGGATTCGCATCTGCACTCATGATACATTTGGGGTCACAAAATTGCACCAACAAGTTCGCATTTTGATCGGTCACGACAACGAACATTTGGCGCAGATAATAGCAATTCGTGAAAAACTATGACAAATCGATTTCTTGCTCTCCTTGCCAAAAGCCGCGAAGACAATAGCCCCATTATGGTTGATGGTGGTATGGGAACCATGTTATTTGCCGCTGGTTTGATGTTTGGCGACCCGCCCGAAATGTGGAATGCTTTGCCCGACAAACAAGACAAAGTGCGGGCGGTGTATCGTGGCTATCTGGAAGCCGGTTCACAAATTATTCTTACCAATACATTTGGCGGCACCCCATTTCGCTTAAAAATGCACAATTTGCAAGATCGCACCTATGAATTAAACAAACTAGGGGTGGAATTGGCACGTGATGAAGCCGCAAAATTTGACCCCGAGCGCGTTGTCGCTGGGTCGATGGGGCCAAGTGGTGAATTATTTGAGCCAATGGGCAAACTGACCTATGAAAGCGCGGTTGATGGATTTGCCCGTCAAGCCGAAGGCATTGCCGCGGGCGGCGCAGATGTATTTTGGGTTGAAACCATGAGCGACTTAATGGAGGTGCAGGCCGCCGTTGCTGGCGCACGCAAAGCCGCGCCTCATTTGCCCATTGTTGCCACCATGACCTTTGATACCAAAGGTTTTACCATGATGGGGGTTAGCCCAACCCAAGCCGTAAATGAATTGGCGAAGCTTAATTTGGCGGCCATTGGCGCCAATTGTGGTAACGGGCCAGATGAGCTTGAGGCTACCATTTACGCCATGCACCAAGTTGACCCCAATGTGGTGTTGGTTGCCAAGGGCAATGCTGGTATGCCGACGTTGGTAGATGGGCGAGCGGTTTATAACGCCACGCCAGAGCATATGCTCGAACACGCGCGACGTTTTCGTGCGTTTGGGGCCACCATTATTGGGGCATGTTGTGGCAGCAGCCCAGCCCACATCAAGGCCATGACGACGGCGTTACGCACCATGCCGCCGCTCGACCCCAGCACGCTGCAACTTACCGCACCTTTGGCCGAGCGTAAGAGCATGAGCGAAGATAAACGTGCTCGACGTGAGCGGCGTGGGTAATTTTAGATAAACAGTTAATTTTTCGCAAAGAACACGAAGAACACAAAGATTTTTTTTATTCTTTGTATTCTTCGTGTTCTTTGTGAGAGATTATTTAGCCCTGATTTATCAAAAACTATTAAATTGTGACTGATTCTCCCCTCATTATTTTCCAGCCCTCTGGGCGACAAGGCCGGGTGCAAACTGGCATTACCTTGCTTGATGCTGCGCGTCAATTGGGTGTTGATGTTGATAGTGTATGCGGCGGGCGGCAAACCTGCGGCAAATGTAAGGTGATTGTCGAGCGCGGCGAATTTGCCAAATACGGCATTCAATCCGCCGAAGCCCATGTCACCCCAGCCAGTGCCGATGAAAGCGATTATTTTCGTCGTCACCCCAGCAAATTGAGCATGGGCGGGCGATTGTCATGCGTGGCTTGTATTACCGACGATGTGGTCATTACCGTGCCGCCCGAAAGCCAACAACGCAAACAAGTAATTGGTAAAAGCGCCGGCACACGCCCGATTGAGATCGACCCGATTTTGCATCAATATTATGTCGAGGTAGAGCCACATGCCTTGGGCGAGCGGCGCGGTGATTGGGAACGGCTGCAAGAGGCGCTGGCACGTGAATGGCATTTGCAACACCTCACGATTGATATCGCGGCCCTGCGCCAACTGACCAATGCACTGAAAGCGGGCAAACACAAGGTGACGGTGACGGTGCATGGCGGAGAGAAGCAAGAAGCAAGAAGCAAGAACCAAGAGCCAATCCTTAATTCCCAACCCCTACTCCCCAATCACACATCGGGGCGCGTGTTGGATGTGCGGGGCGGATTTCATGAGGGGTTGTATGGGTTGGCGATTGATGTGGGTAGCACTACCATTGCGGCACATTTGATTGACCTGACGACGGGCGAAACGCTGGCGACTGAAGCCGCCATGAACCCCCAAGTGAGTTTTGGCGAAGACCTGATGAGCCGCGTGAGCTACGTCATGATGAACGGCAATGATGGCTTGCGTAAACTGACCGAGTCGGTCATTGGCACCTTAAACACCCTGATCGAAAAAGCCGCCAAACGTGCTAAGATTGCAGTGAATGAGATTTATGAGGCCGTGATTGTGGGCAATACGGTGATGCACGCGCTGTTGCTTGGCATCGACCCTACCGAGTTGGGGGCAGCGCCATTCACCCTAAGCACCCATGCGCCCATTGATGTAAAAGCCAGTGAATTGGGCTTGCGGCTACACCCCGCCGCCAATGTGCATTTGCCCGCGCTTGAGGCTGGGCATGTTGGCTCAGATAATTTGGGGGTGTTGATTGCCGAAGCGCCAGAGCGACAAGATGCCATGACCTTGTTGATTGACATTGGCACCAATGCCGAGATTGTGCTGGGCAACCGCAATGGTTTGTGGAGTTGCAGCAGCCCGACCGGGCCAGCCTTTGAAGGTGGGCAAATTTCGCACGGGCAACGGGCCGCGCCCGGGGCCATTGAGCGGGTGCGGATTAATTATGCGACCGGCGAACCGCGTTTTAAAGTGATCGGCAAAGACGAATGGTCGGATGCTTTGCCGGATGCGGACATTGGCGCGACGGGTATTTGCGGCTCTGGCATTATTGAAGTGGTGGCCGAATTGTTTCGCGCTGGGCTGTTGCGGTCGGATGGCAGGTTTATAGAGAACCAAGAAGCAAGAACCAAGAATCAAGAGGACAGAATACAGAATACAGAGATACAGGAAATTAATCCTCAATCCTTAATCCCCAATCCAAAGTCATACATGCGATGGCATGGCCCGAAAGCCGAATATGTGTTGGCTACGGCGGCCCAAAGCGCGACTGGCAAAGATATTGTCATCACACAAGATGATGTGCGCAATATTCAATTGGCCAAGGCAGCTTTGCACGCCGGTTGTAAATTGTTGATGCTGGGTATGGGCGTGAGCAAGGTGGATAAGATTGTGTTGGCGGGGGCCTTTGGCAGTTATATCGACCCATTACACGCCATGGTGTTGGGGCTGATACCCGATTGTGATTTGGCGACGGTAGTGGCGGTGGGCAATGCGGCGGGGGATGGTGCACGTATCGCCTTGCTCAACAAAACCCGCCGCGCCGAATCGGCCCAATTGGCACGCGATGTCAATTACATTGAAACGGCTATCGATCCCAATTTTCAACAAGAGTTTATTGGGGCGATGCATTTGCCCCATATGACCGACCCTTACCCCACGCTACAAGCCCTCGGCGCATTGCCCGCCAAATCTGCCAGCGAACCCGATGGGCGCTCGGCGCGGCGTGAACGGCGGCGCGAGCGAAGTCGAGAATAAGGAATTTACGATTGGTCATTTTTAAGATCGTAATTCGTAATTTGTAATTCGTAACTATGAAGGTTGCTATCATTTTGTGCGGGGCGTTGGGGCGAGAGGTGGTCGCCATGGTCAAGCGGCAGGGCTGGGATGTCGGGCTGTTTGGCATCAGCGCCCAAGATCATTCGCTGCCGCAGCGCATTGCGCCGCATGTCGAGCATAAATTGCGGGCGCTGATACCACAATTTGAGCGTGTGATTGTGGCCTATGGCGATTGTGGCACGGGCGGGCAGTTGGATGCGGTGTTGCAACATTACAATGTGCCGCGTTTGGCGGGGCCGCATTGTTACGAGATGTATGGCGGGGCCATTCACGACCAAGCGATGGCAGAACAGCCGGGTACGTTTTTTCTCACCGATTTTTTGGTGCGTGGGTTTGATGGCACCGTGTGGAAAACCTTGGGGTTGAAGCAATACCCAGAATTGCAAAGCCAATATTTTGCCAATTACACCCGCGTGGTGTATTTGCAGCAAACCGAACGGCCCGATTTTGTGGCGCGGGCCGAGGCCATTGCCCAGCGGCTCAATTTGCCGCTCGAATTGCGCAACACCGGCTATGGGGCACTAGAGACGCGCTTGGTGACGCTGATGAATGAGATTGGCAATGAACAATATCGCCCCACTTTGCCAGAAAGCCTGATTTTTAAAGACAACCCGCCTGCGTTACAAACCCACATCAAAAAAACACCGCGCCCGCGTCGTGGGCAGGCGGCGGCACGGGCAGCATTGGTCGAAATGAGCCGATAAATCGGCTACAATCGCCCAGCATGACCACAAACCGTAATGTTGAAATTCTTGCCATTGGCAACGAATTATTGGTCGGGCAAGTGCTCGACACCAATTCACACTGGCTTATTCGCAACCTCACCAATCTTGGCGCTCATCTGCGCCGCGTGATGATGCTGCGTGATGAATATGACGAGATCGAGCACGCGCTCAAAGACGCAGTGCGCCGCCAGCCGCGCCTCATCATTACAACCGGCGGGCTTGGCCCAACCGATGACGATATGACGCTGCGGGCAATTGGCCGCACTTTTAATTTGCCGTTGGTGCTAAATGACGAGGCGCTTGAGATGGTGCGTAAGCGTTATTTACACATCGCCAGCATTCGCCCGGGCTATAGCGCTGAATTGAACGAAGCCCGTATTAAGATGGCGATTTTGCCGCATGGTGCCCAAGCCATTGGCAACCCCAACGGGGCCGCACCCGCCATTGCCCTCGATGTGAATGCCCACACCACCATTGTGTGTTTGCCGGGGGTGCCGTCGGAGATGAAAGAGATTTTTGTCGATACGCTTCAGCCGGTGTTGGCTCGCACCGTTGGCAGCGGTGGCTATGTCGAGCGTAGCATTATTTTAGATCGCGGCGACGAGTCGCGCATCGCCGATCATTTGCAGGCTTTACAGGCTGAACACCCGCGTGTGTATATTAAGTCACGCGGGCAAACCTTGCCCGACCTCGGTCCGCGGCTGACGGTGGTGATATCGTCGGGCGGCAACGATTTGGGTGAGGTGCGCGATTGGGTGATGCAGGCCGAGCGCGGGGCTTTTAGCGGGCTTGAGGCGCTGGGTTACACCATTGTGAAGGTGATTGAGAGTTAATCTGCCGAACTGACGATTCCTCTGTCCCCAAT
>CAZLOF010000210.1:0-7671 GCA_964560745.1 uncultured Thermoflexus sp. | reverse complement strand
CAGCGACAGCAACGGCGACCGAAACGCCGACGAACACGCCGACATCGACGGCGACTGAGACACCAACCAACACGCCGACATCGACGGCGACGGCGACCGAAACGCCGACGAACACGCCAACAGCGACGGCGACGGCGACCGAAACGCCAACCAATACGCCAACATCGACGGCGACGGCGACCGAAACGCCAACCAACACACCAACATCGACGGCAACGGCAACCGAAACACCAACCAACACGCCGACATCGACACCGACCAACACGCCGACAGCAACGGCAACGGCGACTGAAACACCGACCAACACGCCGACATCGACCGCCACGGCGACCGAGACACCAACCAACACACAAACATCGACGGCAACGGCGACGGCGACCGAAACGCCGACCAACACGCCGACAGCGACGGCAACGGCAACCGAAACGCCGACCAACACACCAACATCGACTGCGACGGCGACCGAAACGCCAACCAACACGCCGACATCGACCGCGACGGCAACCGAAACACCGACCAACACGCCGACATCGACGGCGACACCGACTGAAACGCCGACCAACACACCAACAGCGACCGCAACGGCGACCGAAACGCCGACCAACACGCCAACGGCAACGGCAACGGCGACCGAAACGCCGACGACCACGCCGACAGCGACAGCGACGACGACCGAAACACCAACCAACACGCCAACATCGACCGCGACGGCGACCGAGACACCGACCAACACACCAACATCGACCGCAACGGCGACCGAGACACCAACCAACACACCAACATCGACCGCAACGGCGACCGAGACACCGACCAACACGCCTACATCGACGGCGACGGCGACTGCGACACCGACCAACACGCCAACAGCGACGGCAACGGCGACCGAGACACCGACCAATACGCCAACATCGACGGCAACGGCAACCGAGACACCGACCAACACGCCGACATCGACCGCAACGGCGACTGAAACGCCAACCAACACACCAACGATCACATTAACCCCAAGCCCTACTGCCACTGCAACCCAAACATTACAGCTATTAAGTGCTGCAATAGGAGGAAGGGCTTGGGACGATATAGACCATAACGGGCAACAAGATGCAAACGAAAATGGAATGTCAGGGGTTGTTGTGCGTCTTTATGCTGTTATAAATGGGCAAACGCAATGGCAAGCCGAGGTGCAAACTAATGTGACAGGCAATTATTCATTTACCCATTTAGTTGCAGGTAGTTATATCGTTGAATTTATTACACCATCTGGTTATGAACTTACAACTCTGCTCAATGATATGAGTAAAGACGCAAGCGATAGCGATGTTGAGCCAAGCACACGACGCACAAATTTGGTTGAATTGGTCACAGGTGAACTTAGCCTAACCAATGATGTAGGATATTGGCAACCTCTGACAATAAATGATTCAGTTTGGATTGACAATAACAAAAACAATAAGCGAGATGAGCTTGAGGTTGGGTTATCTGATGTCATTGTGCAGTTGTGGCGTAATGGACGAGTGATAAGCACAACTAGCACTTTGAGCAATGGCAACTATAGCTTTACAAATCTAATCAGCGGCGTGTATAGCATGAGTTTTCAAGCTTCAAATGTCTATACATTTACCGATGCAAATGTGGGATCAGATGCGACTGACAGTGACGTAATTGAGGTCGTAATTGTCGATAGCCAATCAGCGATTGGGAACACAGCCTCATTTACCATAGGCCCAAATGCCAGCACTCCTCATATCTCAGCAGGGTTTGTTCTAATGCCCGCCGTTTTAGAGTTGCGTAAAACAGTTCAAACACAGCATGGTGGGGTTGGTGCAGCGGTTTCGCCAAACGATCATCTTACCTATACGCTGATCGCGCGTAACATAGGCGCTACACCGATTACAGTCAACGACATCGTTATTACCGACCCATTGGATACGGGAATTGTTGAATATATTGCTGGTAGTGCCTTGCCGCCTGTGTTTGCCGACCATAATGGCAATATGCTCGAATGGCGATTAGGGGCATTGCAGCCCGGCGAGAGCAAAGTAGTGAAATTTAGCGTAAAGATTAAGCAAAATATTAATAATGTTAAAGTGTCAAATGTCGCCTATCTACGTGGAGATCAGGGAAATGCAATTGCGGTTACGCGTGAAAGCTCACGAGTCGATAACCCATTGGAACCCGCGGCGGTTACATTGACCGATTTTTCGGCTATACGGGCAGCATCGGGCATGGCAATAAAGTGGGCGACGAGCAGTGAAATTAACTCTTGGTCTTTTGCAATTTATCGTGTGGCGGGCGTTTCGTCAAGCCATACCTTGCCTATCAATGCAATAAAAATCAACCCAGTGGCAATTTTGGCTGAAGGTCGGGCCAGCGGCGGGGCCTCTTACCATTTCTTCGATGCCACCGCTCAGGCTGATATGGCTTATACCTATTGGCTCATAGAAACAGAATTAGATGGCACAACCAATACTTATGGCCCAGCAAAGCAATATGGCAGTCGCCCCACTCGTATCTTCTTATCATCGTTATGGGCGCATTAAAGCACCAACACTAAGACCACTGCCACCGCAATCACCGCAATAAAAATAAGGCGGTCGCGCTGGGTTTTACTCGGGTAACGGGCATACAGCCATTGTGCAGCGCGAATGCTGAGATAAACCAACAACGCGAGAGCGATCACCGGAATGGCTTTGGCGAGAATAGGCATGTAGGTAATTTTATGGGTGGGTCTGATCGACAACTAAAGATCGCGTATATGCCGTGTGATAACGGCGCTCTGTTTGCCAATAGGCTAGCGCTAGCGCAGGGATTAAAATCCCGCGCTGGGCATACAAAGCCTGCCTTCGCAGGCTAAGAATTTAGACCGTGAAGACGGTCTTTGTGTGCCCAGCGCGTCATTTCTAATGGCTGTGGTATCTTACGGTTAGCGTGTGGGCGTCGGGCCAATTGGCACGGTGGTGGTCACATTGTTGCTACCAATCACCACAAAGGGCGAGACATTCGGCGGCAAAAAGACCTTGTCCATCTTGCCGTAGGCGGCGGCCCAAGCTTGATTGTTGAGGTAAGTGGCATAACTGCTATTTTGCTTAATCAATTCAGCCTTGGCGGCTTCTTCGGCCAATTTGGCTTTGGCAGCTTCTTCGGCGATCTTGGTTTTGGTTTCGGTAATGGCAAGATCGCGCTGGGCGCTGAGCAAATCATTGTCTTTTTGCGCCTTGAGCGAAGCCGCTTGCGCTTCTAAGCGCTTGCGGTCGAGTTCGGCGGTGGTGGCATCTTGCTTGGCTTTTTCTTGCACCCGTGCTTGCTCAACCCGAATTTTGCCTTCTTCGGTGGCTTGGTCACGGTCGGCATCGGCCTTGGCCTTGGCGGCGTTTTGCACCGCCAATTGGGTGGCAAAACGCGCTTCGGTGATTTCATCGAGCTTCTTTTGCACGGCAGCGCTCAAATTTACATTGGGCACAACCACATTACGCACCTCTAGCCCATAACTGCTGGCCAATTTATCAATCTCACGGTCAATACATTCGCGCAACACATCACGCGCCGAGCCGACGACGGCCTCGGCAAAGCTGAGATCGCCAACACACACCTTACCGGCCTGTTGCCCCAGCGCTTGCATCAAACCAGTCGGTCGGTCTTCGGGCTTGACGGGGGCAAGCCCAATCAGCGGGTCATCAGATAAATAAAAGCCTGAATAGGTGCTCCAATTTTTGAGCAAGGCATCTTGCTTTTCAAGCCCCGGGCGATGCACCGTGCCGCGAATTTCGATGCCGATACGTTGCTGGTCCTTGGTCAACACTTCGTCATCGCGCACAATAAAGGCCAACCCGGCCACATTAATGGCGATGATGTCCTCCATCCACCCGATACGGGTGTGTGACCCCGGCCCCACCACCTGATAGGGACGGTTCTCCTTTAATAAGATGCCGACTTGGTTTGAGCGCACCGGATACATGACATAGCCAAACAAATTATCGATCACAAAATAAGCCAGCACCAAGCCAATGATGCCGAAGACAAGCCCAACAATAAATTTGGGTAAACGAGGGTTACGGTTTGTATCTGTTTCTTTTCGGGGGGTGTTCATTTTTTTATCCTTTGCCAAATAATACGTGAATAGCGGTGTGCTTGTTGCAATAGCGCAACGGCAATATATTCGATTTAAATTCACAAGTATTAAAATAGATTTAATTAAACCTTTGTGACTGACTCAACGGATCATAACCCCAATAATGGCAACAACCGCGCCGAGCAAGCCTATGCACAATTGCGTTCCGACATTGTGCATGGGGTGTTGCGCCCCAATGAACGCCTGATCGAAGAAGAGATCGCCGAGCGTTTGCAAATTAGCCGCACCCCCATCCGCGAGAGTTTCAAACGCTTGGCGGCAGAGGGCCTCATCGTGAATCGGCGGCGTGGCTGGCTGGTCTATGAACACACGCTCGACGAGATTCGCCAAATTTACGAGACGCGCATGGCGCTTGAGGGTTTTGCGGCGCGGCTGGCTGCCGAGCGGGCAAACGAGGCCGAGCTAAACACCATCGATGCTATCTTTCAGCACCCCGAACATTTTCGCGGTGAGGCTGCCCGCGAGACCTTGGTGATTGAAAACGAGAAGTTTCATGCCGCCATTAACCAAGCCGCTGGCAACCAAAAGCTCATCGATTTGCTCAGCCAAACCCACTTGTTTTATTTCAACACCCGCATCGCCGCCTTTTATGCCTCGTCCGACATTGCCGAGGCGCGTGAGCACCACGCCGCAATTGTGACGGCCTTGTTACAACGCGACAGCGCCGCCGCCGAGCAGGCCGTGCGTCACGACATCGCCGTTGCCCTCAAGTTGATTTTGAGCCGGATGCGTTAAGGTCCGCCATTTCTAATGGTTGCGATATCCACAAAGCCGCTGATACAACGCTAAATACTGCCGCGACTGCGCCGCGAATGACAACGTGGCTTGCGCCCGCAGCCGCCCCGCCGCGCCCATGCGTTGGGCCAAGGCACTATCGCGCAACAAATCGCTGATGCGGGCGCTCATCCCGTCAACATCACGGGCTGGGCAGACGTAGCCCGTCTCGCCATCGGCCACCGACTCTGGCAACCCGCCGATATTCGACACCACACACGGCAAACCGCGTGCCATCGCGTCGGCTACCGCAATGCCTTGGCTTTCGATCAAGCTCGGCTGATAATACACACTGGCCTCGGCATAATAATCGTCGATCTGGCGCGGGTCGCTGATGTAACCCGGCGCAATGATGCTCCCACTCAGCTCGGCGGCGCAAATGCGCTGGCACATCTCGTCATACAAATGCCCATTGCCCAGCCATACAAAACGCGCTTGCGGCATTTGGGTCAGCACCCGCTGCGCCACCGCAAACCAAGTTTCTGGGTCTTTATAGTCATTCATATGCGCAATGGTCAACACGGTTGGCGCAGACTGTCGTCCATCACTGGGGGGCGTTGGCGATTCGGGCGGTCGATAAGAGTTATAGATGACTGAAATGGCGGCGGGCTGCACCCCCAAATTTTGGCTAATGCGCTGCGCCGAAAAGCGTGACACCGTGACGAAGTGCTTGCCTTGGCGGCGGCTGATCCAATTCGCCAAACGCACCAACCCCGCCCGCAAACGGGTGGTGGGGTAAGTTTGAATGACATTGAGCACCGGCCCAGCAAACAACATCACACCCAAACGCGACCCCGGGTCGCCATTAATGGTGACAATGAGATCGGGGCAAAAGTGTTTGACGGCTTGCCGCGCAAACAACCAATCATAAAGTTGCGGCACATGTTGCTGCAATTTGCTGCGCACGGCGTAAATGGGGTATTCGAATTTGCTGCCAAAGCGCACATCGACCCGTTTGAGCCATTGGGCGAGGCGCTGCACCCGCGCCCCCACTGCGCCCCATGTTTGCACATAAATATCATCGGGTCGCACCCCCAATTGGGCAAAGCGGGCCAGCATGGCGGGGCTGGCTTGGCGTGGTTGAATGAGCACGGCGCTGCGGATGCCATTTTCTTGGTGCATCTGCAATAATTGCAAGAAAAAAGTAAGTGTGCCGCCAAAGGTATCGTATTCGGGCACAATTAAAACACGCGCTGGGTGTTGCATGGGCGGCATATTAGGATTGAATACGCGCCGCCAACGCCCGCGCCCGCGCAGGCGCATCGCCAACATAAGCGCTGGCATCAAGCAAGGCCCGCGCTTGAGCGGCTGGCAGCAAACGGGTGATTTCGGCATCGGCACACAATGAGTCGATGAGCGGGTTGGCCTGCCCGGCGTTGATGGCAGCCCATGCCTGCATCGAATGGCTGCGTATGACCTCGTGCAGGTGTTGGCGGTCGCCACCGGCCTTGACCGCCGCCATGAGCAGGCGCTCGGTAGCGGCAAAGGGGCCATAAGTCGCCATATTGCGGGCGATTTGGGCCGTGTTGACGCGCAGGTCACGCACAATACGCGTCGTCACCCGCAACATTTCATCCACCGCCAAAAAGGCTTCGGGCAAAACCACGCGGCGGTTGGCCGAGTCGTCGAGGGTGCGCTCAAGCAATGAATGGGCGGCGTTGTCCCACATCACACGCGGCAGCGTCGCCACAAACCGCGCCAACGAGTCGATCTTTTCGGCATTGATGGGGTTGCGTTTAAAGGGCATGGCCGATGACCCCACTTGTTTGTTGGCAAATGGCTCGGCCAATTCGCCAATGGGCGGCGACTGCAACACCCGCAGATCGAAAGCAAATTTATACAACGATTGTGAAATGCCTGCCAACACATTCAACACCAACCAATCTTGTTTGCGCGGGTAGGTTTGCGTCACCACCTCAAAGGTGGGTTGCTTGAGTGATTGAGTGAGGTGTTGATTAAAGCTGGCAAAGCGCACTGGGTCTGCGTCGCATAATTCTAAATACGAGGCGCTGGTGCCAACCGCCCCGCGAAAACCTTTGCCCTTAATCTGATCGCAGCAACGCCGCAATTCGTCGAGATCGATACACAGATCTTGCAAATATTGCGCAAGGCGGTAGCCCAGCGTGGTCGGCTCGGCGGGCTGCAAATGGGTAAACGCCATCGTCGTCAGATCGGCATAACGCTCGACCTGCGCCGCAAGACTGCGCAACAACCCTTCGAGGCTGGTCAGGGTGAGCGTCAAGGCCGCGTGTAAACGCATCGCCTCGGCGTTATCTTCAATATCCATGCTGGTTGCGCCCAGATGAATAATGCCGCCGCCAATCGGGCATTGCTCGGCAAAGGCATGAACCTCGGCCATCAAATCGTGATGAATTTCGCGTTCAATCTCAAGGGCGCGGGCAATGCTGGCCTCGGTCACATCGTCGGCATGGGCGCGAAGGTCGTCAACCTGTGCCGCATTCACAATGCCAAGCTGTAACTGCGCCTCAGCCAACTTCACCCATAATTGTCGCCATAAGCGGCGCTTGTTTTGTTCGCTCCATAATTCACGCATGGCAGCGCCGCCATAACGCTGGGTAAAGGGCGATTGAAAAGTGTTGTGCATTGGAAATTTAAAATTGAAAATGTGAAATGTAAAATTTTGCAAGTTGCCTTGCGACTGAAGTCGCCCCTAGAGGCTTCGCCGAGCGTCCCCCTTCGGGGACGCAATTTCTGCCCGCGTAGGCGGGCAATCGGCGAAGCCTCTAGGGACGACTTTGAGTCGTCTC
>CAZLOF010000209.1:5033-7698 GCA_964560745.1 uncultured Thermoflexus sp. | reverse complement strand
CAAAATTCAAAGATCGGCGATTCAAGAATAGCTGCAAAATTAAGAGCAGCCCAAACCCCAATCCCACCAACACAAAACTATATTTAAACCAAAATGTTATGCCAATGCACACCCCAGCCATAAAAAGTGCTGAGTGCTGAGGGTTGAGTGCTGAGGGTTGAGAGTTGAGAGTTGATTGACTAATTCTTGGCTCTTGGCTCTTGGCTCTTGGCGCTCTCACCATCGCCCAAAACGCCAACGCCAAAAACAGGTTACAAAATGTTTCGGCCTGATCCATCGACCAGTAATTGATACCGGCATACATCAGCCAATAGAGCGTAGCCGCAACCCAAGCAGCGCGTGGCCCAAATACATCACGCGCGATGCGGGCGATGACGAGACTCGTGATGGCCTGCCATAGCAACGTAAAGGCGTGAACGGCCCACGCCGATGGCGAAAACGACATGGCGATGGCATACATCACCATCACGCCCATTTGTTTGGTCTCGAAACAATCGCGAATGGGCACACCGCCCAACCGAATGACATCGCCGCACGCGGCATACACCATTTGATCAAAACCGAATGGATACCAAAGTTGAGGCAAGGCGACAAGGGCAAGGACGGCGACAACTAACAGCGCCAAGGGGGTGCGATAATGACGAATGAACATTACAGAATGCTTTTAAGTTTGCTCAAGCTAATATTGGCCCCACACAATACCACTGCCACGCGCTTGCCGCGCCATGTTTGGCCTTGCTTCAGCAACGCCGCTACCGCCACGCCCGCCGCCCCTTCTATCATGGTGTGATGACGCTCGATGACAAGTTTCATCGCCGCCACAATTTCGTCTTCGCTGACCAGCTCATAGGCATCAACACAATCACGGCAATAGGGAAATGTAACCGTGTCTAACTCGACCCCACCGGCGGTGCCATCTGAAATCGTGGGCAACGATGGCAAATCAAGCATACGCCCAGCCCGCACCGATTCAGCCATCACTGCCGAATTCAGCGGCTGACAACCAACAATAAATGGAGAATTTAAAATTGAAAATTTAAAATTGGGGGAAGACAATTTTTCATTTTCAATTTTAAATTTTAAATTTTTCAAATAGGCAGCAATGCCGCCCATGAGGCCGCCACCGCCAACGGTCACAAAAACGGCATCAAGATTTGGCACTTGGCGTGCCAATTCAACCCCAATTGTGCCTTGCCCACACATCACATCGAGATCGTTATAGGGCGAAATAAAGGTTAGGCCATGTTGGCTGGCGTAATCGCGGGCGTAAATTTCGGTCTCGACTGAGTCGATACCATGCACCCGAATCTCGGCCCCAAACTGGCGAATATTGTCGACTTTGGCGGGTGAGGCCCCTTGTGGCACAAAAACAATGCCGTTACAGCCCAGTTGCTGCATGGCATAGGCCGTGCCCGCCCCATGATTGCCGGTTGAGGCCGTCACAACACCAGCATCACACTCGGCTTGCGACAATGAAAGCAGTTTGTTGGTTGCGCCGCGCAGCTTAAACGAGCCGGTCAGTTGCAAATTTTCGAGTTTCAGCCACACCTCTGCGCCGGTTAATTGGCTGAGTATGGGCGAATGCTCGACCGGGGTTTCACGAATATAGGGGCGAATGCGGGCATGGGCCGCTTCGATACGCTGGGCGATGGTGCTCATTGACACCGATGTTACCCGATTTTGATGGCTGAAAAATAGAAAACGAGATGAATAAGCCCCAAAATGACGGCGGTGCATCTTTTGGTAAAGATGCACCGCCGTCATTTTGGCGCTTAATGCGTGTCTGGGGACACGCACTAAGCGTTTTAAATCTATAACTAATTGCTTATTTCGGCTGTGAGATCTAGCAAATTACGCGGTGGGCGCGGTGTGGCGGTGGGTGGTCGTGGGGTGGCGGTGGCCGCAACACGTGGAGCTGGTTTTTGGGTCATCGGCAAAAATATTTGCTGAATGGTGACCAAGCCGCGTTGTTGCCGCACCACTTGTTCGAGCAAATCACGGAATGGGTTGGGCTCGGGGGTGGGCGTTGGATCATCGGCACTAATGTCATTGGTCGTCGGTTTTTCAGTCAGGCTAACGGCGGTTGTTTCTTGCTCTTTGCTCACATGAGTCATTTGCACCAAACTTGGGCTGCGAGTTACGGTAAAGTCATCGGCGTAAGCCGAGCCGATATTGCCATTTTTCCAAATCCACACCAACACCCACGACGCATTGGCCGGGGCAACAGCGCTGATGGTGTATGAAGTGTAGGTATTGGCATTGATGCTAATAAATGTACCTGAACCTGCAATTGCGCTACTTTGGGTGCTGTCAAAAAAGCTCATGCCACCGGCTGGGTCGAATTGGGGGGCGGTTGATTGCGCCCAAAATGTCACCGTAATGCGTTCACCCGGGGTCACGTTCAACCATTGCCCAAACCCGCCTGAACCGGTGCCCACTTGGGCCGAGCGAATGCCACTATGGGCGGGCGGGTTGAAATTGACACTAAAGTTACCGGCATTGATCCAACAGGTTGTGCCGCTTTCAAAACCAGCATTGGTTAAGACGTTGGGGTTACAAGTGGCTGGCAACGGGGTTGGGGTTGGGGTGAATGTGGCCGTAGCCGTCGCGGTTGGCGTTGGCGTATCGGTTGGGCCGCCGGGTGTGCGGGTGGGCGTAGGGGTTG
>CAZLOF010000209.1:0-5023 GCA_964560745.1 uncultured Thermoflexus sp. | reverse complement strand
GCGGTGCTGGTAGCGGTTGGGGTCGCCGTTGGGGCCGCGGCTACAATTCGCAAACAAAAGTCATCTACCGAGAGTGGTTGCGCTGGGCTGGCAACGTTGGCATAAGCTTGCACATAAACATAAGACGCATTGGCTGGCGCGGTTTGGGTCAATTGATAGGTGCTATAGCCGCCAACCACATCAAAAGGAATATTGCCGCCCACTGGCGCGCCACCGGAGCTTAAGAAGAACAACAGCGAGAGCATCCCCGAAGTATTTACATTTGAGCGATTTGCCAGTGCACTAACTGAATATTGCGCCCCGGGAGTTGCGGCGATAAACCGCGCAACATAATGCCCACTGGCGGTCATTTGCGCCACTTTGCCATGAGTGCCATCAATGGCCGTTGTTGCCCCGCTTACATCATTCCAGTTGGCAAAGTCATTCTCAAAGCTAGGGTTTGGTAAAAATAGGTTATTAACGCACACATTGGCATTTGGGGTTGGGGTAAATGTAGCTGTGGCTGTTGGTGTGTGGGTTGCCGTAGGCGTATTGGTTGGGCCACCCGGCGTTGGGGTAACAGTAGGCGTGTTGGTTGGGGTGCTGGTGGCAGTAGCGGTTGATGTCGCGGTTGGCGTTGCTGTTGGTGCGGCTGCCACAATGCGCAAACAAAAATCATCGACCGAAAGTGGCTGGGCTGGGCTGGCCGTGTTGGCATAGGCTTGCACATAAACATAAGCGGCATTGGCCGGCGCGGTTTGGGTCAATTGATGGGTGCTGTAATTGCCAACCCCATCAAAGGGTAGCTCGCCGCCCACTGGCGTACCGCCTGAGCTTAAAAAGAATAATAGCGAGAGTTTGCCTGTTGTATTTGCATTTGAGCGATTTGCCAATGCGCTGGCTGAATATTGCGCCCCCGGAGTTGCGGCGATAAACCGCGCAACATAATGTCCATTGGCGGTCATTTGCGCCACTTTGCCATGAGTGCCATCCACTATCGTTGTCGCTCCGTTTACATCATTCCAGTTGGCAAAGTCGTTCTCAAAACTGGGGTTTGGTAAAAACAGGTTGTTAACACAAACATTGGGGTTTGGCGTGGGGGTAACTGTGGCTGTGGCTGTTGGCGTGCGAGTTACCGTAGGCGTATTGGTTGGGCCGCCCGGTGTTTGGGTGGCAGTTGGCGTGGCTGTGGGAGTGCGTGTTGCTGTCGGGGTTGGCGTTGGCGCTGGCGCACCACTCGCAACCGTTAGACACATGTGATCAAAATAATTAAACCCAACACTGTCGATTTTCCATGACCATGCTTGCACTTGAACTGCATTAGGTGGCGCAATAGCGGAAATATAAGTATCAACAAAAGAATTCGTATTAATCACATTGCTAAAGCTATCGTTTCCAACTTGATTAAACGCTGCATCCATAAATTTAAGGCCATATGTGCCAATGCTTGAGCCATCTCCTAAGCGCGAACGTACTTTAAAGCTATAGATCAATTCTGTCGTGGTAATTGGAATCGGCACAATTTGCGAGAAACCACCGGCATCGCTGCCGACCACGCCATAACCATTCGAGGTAAATGAATTAGCCCAATTGACCCAACCAGTGCTTAAAGGCTGGGCAAAATCGCCATTCACCAAAAGATTATCGGGGCAAGTAGTGGGTGGTATGGGTGGCGGGGCTGGGGTCGCTGCTTTCATTAAGCATAGGCTATCTACGGTAAATGTGCCATAGCCATTATCATTTTCAGCAAAAATAATAATTTTGGTCGTGCCGGCTGGAGACAGCACACTAAATTCTGATTCACCGTAGGTATGTTGTTTCACCACAGCCGTATATTGCCCATTCGATAAGGTCGTTCCAGTGTCGTCAATAAACCGAATGCCATATTCAACTTTGCCGATGTCGGTGGTAATTTTGCCAAAGCCACTAAATGTGTAGGTATAGCCCGCCGAAGCATTGATCACTTGTTGTAAACCACTATACCCGCCACCAATCGTAACTGCATTCACTCCAGCATAAGTATCGCTGGTTAAAGCCACACTGGGGCCATGTGGCCCCCAACCTGTTAGCCCCGATTCAAATCCGCCATTTACAATTAGGTTATTGCTGCATGTGACGATATCTGTGCTTGCCGATGTGGTCATGAGCGCGTTAAATTGCGGTACCCCACCCGTTATGGTAGATACAATCGCTGCACTTAGGCATATTGTGCGAATAAATTGTTGTTTTACATTCATAGTCTTCATGTTTGAAATAAATGGCTCTTGACATCATCGAAAGCGCAATATTTTTGTTGTGCTGCAACCATGATAGTAAATAGGATTGTCCCTTGGGCTATCATTGATTTAAAACAGTTTCAATGATAGTTTTCGTTATTCGCTTTACCGTCAGACTTTGGAAGGATGAATGATGACGCTTAGGAATGAATAGCATTAAAAATGACATAGAATCATCTTGTATTTTTAAAAGACTAAGTACCATAGAACCTTTGGGTATCTAAGTGCTCGTCGAAATCACGATTTAACCTTGGATAGCGTAGGCAAGCTTACGCTGCCCAAGGTCATATCGTAATTTCGACATTACGTCTAATGATAAAAAAAAGCCGATTGCGCCTTGTAATACAGGCGCAATCGGCTTTTGAGGGCGAACGCTAAGCGTGACTTACTTGCTATTATTAAGCATGGTCGGCAAAAAAATTTGATTAGGCAAGGCATTTTGCACATTGCCGACTAAGACCGACACGGGAATCTCTTGCCCATTTAATTTGAGGATGAGGTTATAAATTCCATCTGGTGTGTCTTCCAATACTTTTAGTTTTACGTTGCTATTGCCCCCCCAAGGCGCTGAAATAAGTGGGGTGTCAATTTGCACCGAAAATTGAGGCGGCACACGCATCTCAACCGGCCAAGGGGTGCTGTGCATTTTGGTGGTGATATTGATGGTTCCGGTGTCACCTACATTTAGCTTGAATGAGGTACTTGAGATACTCAATTCGGTATCGGTGGTCTTTTTGCACCAAGTGTAAGGAGGGGTGACATCTTTTGCGCGTGGCAAATCGGTTTTATACAGGGGTGATTTAATCGCTTCCTTGTAGGCATCGAACCCCGGCAAGGGTTGCATATTGCCAGTTTCAGACGATGTGCTTGTGATGCGAAAATCAGCATAATGATTGCGCTCTTGTGGGTCACGGGCGTTAAAGTAAATCATGCTGCGCAAAAATGGGTATTTGGGCGCGTCGGCGAAGGCATTTTTAATCCACGATGCCTTTGATTTGCCCGGTTCATTTGTATCAACCGAAGCCATTTCATGAATCATTTGCGGTTTGGCGTAGCGACACGCAAAATCCCACAACAGATCTTCGCCAAACGACGACATCTCGCGCCAAGGCTGGGGCGACCACATCAAGTTGTAATAGTTATCGGCAATAATGCCGACCCAATCGACCCATTCATCACCCGGGTAATAACGATGATGGTTATTTTCGGGCGTGTCTGGGTGGCTGCCGGTGCTGATACCCCAAAACCACTCGATGCCTTCTACGCCTTCTTCGCGAAAAATGGTGACAATACGCCGCCAACTATCGATATAGTCTTGGGGGGTTTGCCCAAAGCGCGGTGCCCAATAGGGCAATTCTTGCACACTCATCTCTTGCCCATATTTCATAATAATGCGATACGGCAATTTTTTGAAGAATTTCGCATATTCACGAATATACCTGTCGCACAACCCTTGCGAAATTGTGCGCGGTGGAACCCCTTCTTTAAGGGCATAATCTTTGTCACAGCCAAATTTCTTTTTACCGTTCATCGGCATCCACGACACCATTAGCACGGGGCGGTCTTCGATCGGCACTTGGCGATCAACGAAATATAACAAATAGCCTAAATAAGGTTCGTCAAACGGGTCGCCTGCGCCAAAATCCATAAACAATTCGATCAAGCCATGTTTTTTGCCCGCGAGGGTGTTAAATTGGGTGATCTCATTGCCATAATTTTGGGCAATTGGGTCTAAGTAAATACCCAACGAAAGCCCCAGCGCTTCGGCGGCGGGTGAAGCGGCTGCGTTTGGGGTTTGTGAAATACTGTTTTTTTCTAAGCGAGGATGGGGGTCAATAGCAGCTTGAGTCGGTGTTTGGGCGAATGTCAATGCGGTCGTAAATGCCATTGCCAATGCGGTAAAGGTGTGTTTTTTCATTCAGTTAGAAAGTTTAGCAGATATAGCGTTATTGCCTCAAAAAAAACACCGTTGATAACAATTTAGCAACGGTGTTTCTTATCGGCTCAACACTTGAGGGCATCCCCAAAAGACATAATGCCTAACTCAGTATCACTTCGTAGTTGAAGAGGGCGAAGCCTTCTCTAACTACGAAGTGATACTGAGTTAGGCGAAATTTTTTTTAATGCCCACTGTTTAAAAAGGCATTTCATAGTTACAAATTCAAAAATGGAATTTGCTTGCGGCGCAGCCACAACACAATGAGCAAACAAACGGCCACAATAACAGCGAGAATAAACAACAAGCCGCCATCGCCATTAACCGAAATGCCAAGCACAGTAAGATGGCTGAGAATAGCCCCGCCAATGGTGGCAAGACCAAGCAACGCGCCAAGCACAGCCGTGCCCGATGTCAGCAACAACAAAGCCGCAATAAGCTCAATCACCCCGCTACCGATACGCCCAAACGGCTCTACGCCTAATTTAGTGAAAATATAAACCGACTCTGGCGCGGCAGTAAATTTAAAAAATAAGGTTTGAATAAAAATAATGGCGGCGATGATTTGGCAGGCCCATGCGATAGCTTTTTGTTTTGGAGGAAGAATAAGAGGTTTTATTTTCATTTTTTAAGGGTCGTGTGGTTGAATTTTGGATGAATGATCGATTGAGGCGGTTTACCATCGACCGGTCACTAATCCCCGAATTAACGATATGATAGGAATTGGCATGATCCCAGCCGCACGGTTTGTCGCGCCAATGCCAAAGGCAATGCGCCATTGCTTAAACAAAATGCGATAAGCATCAAACACGCTGTGTTTGGGGTCATATAT
>CAZLOF010000208.1:0-7701 GCA_964560745.1 uncultured Thermoflexus sp. | reverse complement strand
GTCATGGGTGGAGTCATTATTTGCCCACCCAAAGCTGTCACCTTGGCACTATCAGCATCGACATTATCCGTTGCCAGATACACAGTCCATGCCGCCGGCATATTTACGTCTTCGGGGATGGGGCCAAGCCCTGCTACGATGTTGTTGCCTAAGGCGGCATTTGAATAATAACCAAATTCTGGGCCGCTAATGTAATAGTTCCAACCAAACAAATTGCCATAAAACTTACGGGCGGCTTCGGGATCAGAGGTCATTAAGTCTACCCAAGTAGGGGTGCCGGAGGGTTTCTTTTGTGTATGTATTGACATAGGCACATTATAGAACAAATGTTCTTTTCTGTCAAGTAGAAAGAGCAGATAATGGTGAGACATATGCCATGACTTGTCACTCGTGGCGTATTACTTAATATTGCACTATGACCCAACCCAACAGCGCCCAACGTATCGAGCAGGCACTAGAACGCGCTGCCGAAGCCGCCGACCTTAATTTATTTGCATATCTTGATGCCGAAAATGCATTGTCACAAGCGGCGCAATTAGACCGTGAAGCTGAGCAAGGGCAATGGCGCGGGCCATTGCACGGCTTGCCAGTGACGATTAAAGATTTATTTAATGTGGCAAGTATGCCCACGCGAGCTGGCGCAAAAGCCAAGATGCCGCCCCTGCAACCCGCCGAAGCCACAGCAGTGGCGCGGTTGCGAGCCGCAGGGGCAGTCATTTTAGGCAAAACCAATATGGTTGAAATTGCGTTGGGGATAACAGGTGAAAACCCTTGGACGGGTGATGTGAAAAACCCACTCGACCCGGCTCGTCAAACGGGCGGCTCATCGTCGGGGTCGGCGGCGGCGGTGGCGGCTGGGGTTGGCACATTGTCACTTGGGACCGACACGGCTGGCTCAATTCGCATTCCATCGGCTTTATGTGGGGTGGTAGGCTTTAAGCCAACGTTTGGGGTGGTGCCATTAGATGGGGCATTACCGTTGTGTTGGAGTTGCGACCACGCTGGCCCCATCACCCGCACCGTAAACGAGGCCGCCACAATGTTTGCGGTGTTAGCGAAACAAACACCCAAGCTTGCCAAGCTAAATGGGGCAAAACTGCGTTTTGGCGTGCCGTATCGTTATTTAGAGGGGGCGCTGAGTGATGAAGTGCGGCAGGTATGGGAGCAATTTTTACAGACACTAAGCGTTGGCGGGGCAACGTTGGTAGCGATGGATATGGATGATATTTTCAAACGCACTATCGATGTCTTTGTGCCGCTGCGGGCCGAGTCATCTATTACTCATCGCCACGCACTGGCGAGTGAGCCTGAGCATTTTTCACCCTTTGTGCGCAGCGAATTAGAACGCGGTATGAAAGTGACGGCGGTTGATTATTTGGATGCACTGGCCTTGCAAAAACAATTGCGCAGCGAAGCCGATTTGGCATTGCGTGATGTAGACGCGCTCATATTGCCCGCCACGCCGACCATTGCCCAACCCCGCGGCAGCACCGAGATTATGCTTGAATCGGGGCGCACAACCTTACGCGCTGGGTTTATGCATTTGGCGCGACCCTTTAGTTTGTTGGGCTTGCCTACGCTGTCTATGCCTTTTGCAAAAATTGGCGCGTTGCCAGTCGGTTTGCAAATTGTTACGCCCACTGGCACAGATTGGCACACCTTATCTATTGGGCAAAGGCTGGAGGAAATTTAAAATTTAGAATTGAAAATGAAAAATTGAAAATAGCTTTTTAAATTTTTCATTTTCAATTTTAAATTTGCGCGGCCACGCGCAACGCGCCCATCGTAACGCCAGCGGTGCTTTGGCCGGGGAAGATGCTGTCGCCAACCAGCCACGCATTGCGAAAACCAGTATGTGGGCCACGTGCGCGAAAGATGCTGGTGAAGGGAAAGCCGCCAACCCCGCCGCGATGACGGCGGGTATAGAACTTGAAGGTGACAGGCGTGCCCGGTAATTGCAGCCGAATCCGTTGGCGCAAACCCGGCAGCGCCCGCTCAGCTAAATTAAGCATTTGCTCGCTATATTGGGCGACCCGCGCCTCATACTCGGCTTGACCGCCCAGCTTGTCGCGCAATGCCCACCAATTGGCGCTGCGGGTATGGGTGCTGATGGTGAGCGCGCGATGGCCTGACGGGGCGCGGGTGGTGTCATTGGACATTGAGAATGACATAAAAATCGAGTTGCCTTCACCCAATGCTTTGCCATATTCGCCGATCACTTGATGATGCTCAACAGGCAGCGATGACAAAGGTTGGCTCGGCGCTTGGTCGGCAATACCCAAATATAAGGTAAACGCGCCCCATTCATCGGGTCGAGTGTGGGTTTCGCGTATCAGGTTGGCTGGGGCCGCGTCGCCCAATAACCGCGCCAAATCCCACGGGGTGAGGTTGGCAATGCAATAATCACATTCAAAGCGTGCGCCTTTATTGGTATGCACCGCGACAATTCGCCCATTTTGGGTCTCAAAACGGGTAGCCTCGTGTCGATAGTGAATTTGCCCGCCAAATTTTTTGAGCGCCTCGACCAATTGCACCGCAATAGTGCCGATGCCACCTTCGACATGATTAACCCCTTTGCGTGGCAAATCGTAGGCGGCAGCCCCAAATAAAGCGCTGGCTTTGTCGGCGGTGGTTTGGGCGCTAATGAGCAATTGAGCATTTAAAAATGTCAGCGCTGCCCTATCTTTCAAACCGCTACGCCGCGCCCATGCCCCAGCCGTTTCAAACAAATGGGGCAATGCCTTAAGCGTCGATGGTCGCAGCGCCTGCGTCGTTTGCAGCAAATCGCCGAGGTTGGCGGGCGGCCACGCCGGTTGACGCGCTGCAAATGCCCAAACGGCATCACTCACGGTTTCCATATTGCGAAAAAAAGCCAAGCCTGATGCTTGGTTTGGAAATGCGCGGGCAATTTCATCATGCCATGCGTCTTGCTGGCCAAAACGGGTCACGATACGGTCGGGCAAATGCACTTGCCACGCTGGTTCAGCGGGGTGGGTTTTCCATTCGATGCCCAAGACCTTGCCCACCACATCGTGTGGCCCGCCTGTATGAAAACCGCCAGCCAACGTTGCACCAGCATCAAAGCGATATTTTTGATGATAAAACGTGCCAGCGCACCCGCCCGGGTAAATGTGAGCCTCAAGCACGGTCACATTGTGACCTTTTTTTGCCAATAATGCTGCCGCAGTTGCGCCACCCACGCCCGCACCCACCACCACTATTTTTGCCATTGGGTCGATTGTATAGAGTTTGCATAAGGATAGAATAAGTTGAGGATTAAAGATGCTATGCGAATACAATAAAGCCCCATGAAACTAAAAGCAACCCACCATGTCGCCATTTTTACGCAAAATTTTGCAGCGATGGAGGCGTTTTATACGCAAACTCTCGGCTTTAACGTAACGAAACGTTGGGATGAGAAAAATATCATCTTTATCAACATTGGCAGCACCACCATCGAGTTGATTGGGCGTGACACTGCGCCCGTGGCTGGCACGCCGCCCGGGGCCATTAACCATATCGCCATGCATGTCGATAGCCTCGATGATTGCTATCAAGAATTGCTCGACAAAGGCGTGAAGATTAAAAGCGCTCCCGCCAATTTTATGGATGTGCGGATTTGCTTTTTCTTTGACCCAGATGGCAATTCGCTAGAGCTGGTGCAAGACCCAGCGTAGATTAGCGCGTGGTCGGGTCTAATACATCGCGCAGGCCATCGCCAAGTAAATTAAACCCCAGCACGGCCAAGCCGATAGCAAGCCCCGGAAATACCGACGGCCAAGGGTTATTTTGCATAAAGCCATAGGCCGCGCTTAAAATATTGCCCCACGATGGGCTAGGCTCTTGTACGCCTAGACCAAGATAGCTGAGGGCGGCTTCGGTCAAAATGGCAGCGGCAACTGTAAGCGATGTTTGCACGATGAGCGGCGCAAGAATATTTGGCAAAATGTGGCGCAAGGTCACCCGCAATGGCGAAACGCCCAAACTGCGCGAGGCTTCGACATATAACAGCCCTTTGGCCGCCAAGGTAGAACCGCGTGTGAGGCGGGCAAACACCGGCAAATTGACGATGCCGATCGCCAAAATCACATTGCTTAAACCAGCGCCAAACACTGCCAAAATGGCAATGGCCAATAAAACGGCTGGGAAGGCAAATAACACATCCATCACCCCCATCACAATCGTATCGGGCCAACCGCCCAGATAACCCGCCAATAGCCCTAACAAAACCCCAATCACCAGCGAGATCGCCACCGACATAATCCCCACTTGCAGCGATGCCATTGCCCCATGCAAAATGCGGCTAAAAATATCGCGCCCAAAATTATCTGTTCCCATTAAAAATTCGCCGCTAGGAAAAGCATAGCGTTTTGAAATTTGCTGGCGGGTTGCGGCATATGGGGCCAAGGCTGGCCCGATAAAAGCCGCCAAAATAAAAAACAAAATGAGCAAGGAACCAGCAATCAATTGGGGGCTGCGCACAGCGCGGTAACGGAAACGTAAGAGTTCGGGTGACATAAAATTGCACGATGCCTCAAAAAATTTGACTTTTTTTTTAATCTATGAGAAAATTATAGGTCATTATGCAAGGATATCGACCTGAAAACCCATTAATTGTGCAAGGTGACAAAAGTATTTTACTTGAAGTCGATAACCCGCAATATGCAGATGCGCGTGATGCTTTGGCACGGTTTGCCGAGCTAGAAAAAAGCCCAGAATATGTGCATACCTATCGGCTAACGCCACTGTCGCTTTGGAACGCAGCAGCGGCTGGCCTAACAGCTCAAGCCATTCTTGAGGGGCTAAATAAATTTAGCAAATACCCCTTGCCCGACAATGTGCGCATCGACATTACCGATGCGATTGGGCGTTATGGACGCATTAAGATCGTGGTGGAAGATGGGCGAATGTTGCTGATTTCAGATGACGCGAGTTTGATGGAAGAAATTTCGCGCCACAAGCTATTTCAACCGCTCATGAAGGCCAAATTAGGCCGCACCACCTTTGAAATTGACCCCGGCCAACGTGGGCATGTAAAACGGGTTTTGATGCAAATTGGCTACCCGGCAGAAGATTTGGCCGGTTATACCGAAGGTGAACATTTCCCATTTGAATTGCGCGGCTTGGGGGCGCATACGGGTGCACCATTTGACTTGCGTCATTATCAGTCTGAGGCAGCAGATGTGTATTGGGCAGGTGGCAGCGCGGCGGGTGGCAGCGGGGTGATTGTGTTGCCGTGTGGCGCAGGTAAAACCATTGTTGGCATTGCCGCAATGGCGCGGACGCAATGTGCCACACTCATTCTTAGCCCCAACACGGTGGCGGTGCGGCAATGGATTCGTGAAATCCTCGACAAAACCACCATTACCGAAGACCAAATTGGCGAATATACCGGCCTCAAAAAAGAAATACGCCCGATTACGGTGACAACGTATCAGGTATTGATTTACCACACCTTAAAACGCAAGGCCAAAGCCGGTGACAACGCGCTAGTGCCAGTTAATGGCAACGGCGCGAACGGCAAAGCCGATGACATCGACGGCTCTGACGATATTGATATGGCAGAGGTATTGGCTGCGATGGCTCAGTCAGCGCCATCGCGCAGCAAACCCGAGGCCGATTGGGTAACGCCTAGTGGCCGCAAAGGCAAAACACCCAAGAAATTGCCCAATTTGAGCGAATACCCACATATGGAGTTATTCACTTCATTAAATTGGGGATTGATTATTTATGACGAAGTGCATTTGTTGCCTGCACCAGTCTTTCGCATGACTGCCGAGATTCAGTCGCGGCGACGGCTGGGGCTAACGGCCACCTTGGTGCGTGAAGATGGAGCCGAAAGCGATGTGTTTTCATTGGTGGGGCCAAAGAAATATGATGTGCCTTGGAAGGACTTGGAACGCCAAGGTTGGATCGCTACCGCTGAATGTCATGAAATTCGGGTGGCACTGGATGATGATGACCGGATGGAATATGCGGTGACGAGCCAAGAAAAGAAGTATCGATTTGCCGCCACTACCCGCAAAAAATTGCCGATGATTTCGATGCTGATGCACAAACACCGCGATGATGAAGTCATTGTGATCGGGCAGTTTATCGACCAATTGCAAGCCATTGCCGAGCGCATCGGCGCCCCTCTTATTATGGGCGAAACCCCAGTGCGTGAACGTGAAAAGTTATTTCAGCAGTTTCGCACGGGCGAAATCACAAAATTGGTGTTATCACGGGTCGGCAATTTTTCAATCGACCTGCCTGATGCCAATGTGTTAATTCAGGTAAGCGGCATGTTTGGCTCGCGGCAAGAAGAAGCGCAACGATTAGGGCGGGTGTTGCGGCCCAAGGCCAATGGCTTGTTGGCCCACTTTTACAGCATCGTCACCCGTGACACGCTCGATCAAGAATTTGCCTCAAAGCGCCAAATGTTTTTGACTGAGCAGGGTTATCACTACGACATTATGTATGAAGATGAAGTCGCGGCATATCAGCCAGCCATCATCGCCCAAGATGCTACGCCCATTCGACGGACATCCAGTGGATTGCTTCATTCGTAAATTAGTATCTTCTCAATAATGAGGGATGAAACAGATTTTCGCCTAAACCACTATCTCTCTAGCCACAACAAGGGCTGGGGAGATAATGGTTTGGGCGTTACATCTTTATTAAATTGCCCATATTTATTCAAAAGACCCTTCTAAACAATCAATGCCAAGAAGAAATCAAAACCCGTTTGCGTCAAATGATGACGATGAGGATATCGATTTAATAGAAAATAATAATTTTAAAGCTTTTGTAAACATGATTAAAAAGCTAGGCATTGCGCCAGACAATGTCGCGGATATTTTCGATGTCGGATCAAATCCTAAAGGTTCAACGGAAAAAACAGAGACAAATTCGGTGGAGATGACCCGCGAAGCATTGCTGGCTGCTTCAGCAAAATTTTTAACAGAGAATTCACCCGAAGAAGGCGACGATATAAACGACCAAACAAAAAACGATTTGCCTCAAAACTGGAAACATGCGAGCAATTTTCGGATTAACCCGATTGAACTTACCAACGCACTTTTGCAATTTACCACCAACCAATTGCGCGAAATGGCGAAATTGTTGGAGATAAAAGTAAAAGGCACCCAAAAAGGCATCATTGTCGAAGGGGTGAAGGCCGGGCTAATTGATTATGTCGCTAAAATTAAAGATGACCCCAACAGCTTTTTGCAAGGTTTGTCGCCAGAACAAGCCGACTTTACACGCAAACTGTTTACGGCTTATGATGTTGAAGGATTGATCCCGCGTAATATCAGCAAACAGTTTTTATCTCCGCCAAACGCAACATTGCTCGAAAGTGATGCCAGCAAACGGATTGCAGCCTTGTTTGCAGCCCTAAACGAGCGCGGGCTTCTTTTTCAACATTACGCGCCCAGCCCAGAATTGCGATATCGGGATGTATATTACCAATGGTTGCCAATGGCGGAGGTGGCACATTATGTGCCGGTGCTACGTTGGCCCGAAAGTGTTTTCACCCCCAAACGTGATGCCGAAAAATTAAAACCGGCGGCATCGACACGGGCTAATTTTTTAGATGCATTTGAAGCCTTTTTAGAAGCTGTGCATACCAGCGGCGCAGAATGGCGACAATATATGACCCCACATGCCAAAGCCGCGCAGATTGCGTGGCTGAATGAATGGGAACATAACGCCAATGAA